>CBINKF010000712.1:0-1987 GCA_966251115.1 uncultured Cellvibrio sp. | reverse complement strand
CCTGCCTTATCCATCGGGTAATCGCTGCGCGGGATTTTCCAGCGGCAAATGTGCTGGGCGCGGCAGGCGATTTGCAACAGTTCTGAGGCGTGCGGGTAAAAACTGTTGAGATGCTGGCTCATGCGCTGGGCGTAGATCCACTCTTTGGCCAGCTGCTGGCCGTCCACCAGCTCGCGATTGGGGTCTAGCAGGTTGGCGGCATCAATGGCGGCCATGACTTGGGTTAAACGCGGGTTGGTCATAATTGATTTGATTTTTCGCAGTGGATGTCGCCATTAGCCAGGGCGCGCAATTTGTCCATATCCTCAATGCGGATCTCTTTTTTATCCACGCTGATGATGTTCTGCTTTTGCAGGCGGGTAAAAATGCGGCTAACGGTTTCTATGGTCAGGCCCAGATAATTGCCAATATCGGTGCGCGACATAGGTAGACGGAAGGCGTTGGCAGACAGTTGGCGGCGGTTGTTGCGGCTGGAAATGCTGAGCAGCAGGGAGGCGATTCGCTCTTCGGCGCTGCTTTTGCTGAGCAGGGTGATCACCTGTTGATCCTGGGTGATTTCGCGGCTCATTAGTTGGAAGAAGTGACGTTGTAAATTGGGGATTTTAAGGCTCAGTTCTTCCAGGCGATTAAAGGGGATTTCGCAGACCGACGCTGTCTCCAAGGTTACCACTGAGTTGGTGTAGCGATTATCGGCCAAGCCATCCAGGCCTACCACTTCTCCTGGCAAGTAAAAACCGGTCACCTGCTCCTCGCCATTATCACTTATGGTTACCGCTTTAACGGCACCCGAGCGAATGGCAAAAACTGAGCGGAAGCTGTCGTTGGCGCGATAGAGAAACTCCCCCTTCTGCATCGGCTTGCCGCGCTGAATGATTTCATTCAGGCGGTCTATATCCTCGATATGCAAACTCAAGGGAAGGCAAATGGTGTTCAGGCGGCAATTGTTGCAGCTGACTCGTTTGTCATGAGGGCAGCTGGCATCCTGGGTTTTGATGATTGTCTGATTCATATTCATAAAGCTGGACCCTGTCTGATAATCCGCTGTGGGCTAACTTCGATGAGCCTGTGCAGGGGCGATCCTGTGCAGGAAGGGTGAGGCGCAAAATAAACAAGATTGTTGCAGCTTTGTCTGGCAGGGTAAATAGTTGATGCAAATCAAATTGCCAATTCCTTTAAGGCAACCAGTAACTCAGTAAACGCGGGCTAGGGGGGATATTGGCAGCTTCTGTTATGCCGGTATTGGCGCTGATTCAGATTAGCGATATTCTGCGACCTGTCTGGTTGGGGCTGCGTCGTTATGCGGCGCATTGCGTAAGGGAATCACAATAAGTAAACGGGAATCTCGATATGGCATTTTTTGCGCTCTCGGTGTTACTCCAGGTTGTCCTGGTTGTTCATATTTTTAAAACCGGCCGGCCTTATTTATGGATCTATGTGGTGGTTTTTCTGCCAATGGCCGGTTCTATAGCTTATATAATTGTTGAGTTGCTGCCGGATTTGGCTGGCACGCGGACGGGCCGCCGAGCGCAGCGCAAGGTTGCGCAGTTGATCAACCCCGATAAAGAATTAAAGCAGGCAGCGTTCAACTACTCCCAAACGGCGACTACCGAAAATGCTATGCGTCTCGCTCAAGCCCTGTTGGTAAAAGGTGAATATTCCGAGGCGGTAGAGCTTTTTGAATGCTGTTTGAGGGGCCTGCATGAGTCTGATCCGCACCTGATGTTTGGTCTGGCCCAGGCGCTTTTTGGGGCTGGTCGCGTTGCTGATGCGCGCTGCACCCTGGATGACTTAATCATCAAAAATCCAGATTACAAAAATCCCGATGCCCACCTGCTCTATGCCCGCATTCTGGAGCGGCTGGGGGAGTTGGTCGCAGCGCGCCATGAATATGAGGTACTGGAAAGCTACTTTTCCGGGCCGGAAGCCTGTTACTACTACGCCAGATTTCTCATGCTCCAGGGCGAGCCTGCCAAGGCCAGGGCGCTTG
>CBINKF010000711.1:0-1994 GCA_966251115.1 uncultured Cellvibrio sp. | reverse complement strand
TAATCATGTCCTTCTCGAATTGTGTCATGGGCCTTTGATGTATTCGGCCTTTGCTGCCCTGCGGCAAAAAACATAACACATCGAACACCGGCACAGCTCAACTTCACTTAGGAGGGGCTTATGCCAACTTTATTTTCAACAAGCTCTCATGGATGGCGTTTACTTAAAAAACTGGGGCTCTTACTAGTAGCCAGTTTTGGCAGCCTGTTCTCGGCGGCGGTATTTGCTGCTTATGGACACACAATCCTTAGCGCGACCAGCGTCAAATTTTACGTAACCGACGCGCCCTGGGCCGATGTTCATTTCACCGTTAATGGTGTCAATCAGCAAAATATTCGCATGAGTGTGTCTGGCACCAACAACGAATACACCCTCAACAATGTCGCTACAGGTTCTTCCATCAATTATTTTTTCACCATTGGCAAGAGCAGTGGTGGTGCTACAGATACTGCCTGGACGCAGTTTACGTTGACGGCACCAACCACCTCGACCGGTGTTGTTACCCTTTACCAACACTGTAATTACGGTGGCTACTCTGCAGGATTAAAAGAGGGCAGCTATACCCTTTCGCAACTGCAGGCCCTGGGAGTAAAAAATGATGATCTCTCGTCGTTAAAAGTGAGTTCTGGCTACAAGGTGACCCTGTATCAACACGACAACTTTGGCGGTACTCAAGTGGTAAAAACGGGCGATGACTCCTGCCTGGTGGACGACAACTTCAACGATCAGGTCAGCTCGCTGGTAGTAGCCAAAAATGGCACTACCAATCCAGGTACTCCCGGCACGGCTAACGGTTCACACAAGCGTTTAAAAATCATAAATGGCTGTGGTGATTCCATGTGGGTGCAATGGCTTACCGCCCCCGGCATTAATTTTAATGGCACTAACTTCAAGCGCCTGGACGGTGTAGGCAGCTCAGTGGAATACGATATTCCTGACAAAGGCTTGCCTTCAATGCGTTTTTGGCCAGCATTTGGTTGCGATGCCAACGGTCACAATTGCCGCGTAGGGGCAAGCGGTGGCCCTGCGAGCCTTGGCTTTAATTGCCCACCAGAAGGTTGCGCGCCACCCATAGATTCTAAATTCGAAGCTTCATTTGGCTGTATCCCTGGTGTGAGCGATGCTGACTGCGTGCAGAACCCCTCGGCACCTGGCACACCTCTGGGGCGCGGCGACTGGTGGAACTCCAGCTTTGTAGACGGCTACACCACACCAATGAAAGTGGAAGTTAAAGGCAATTGCCCGGTTGGCCCTCAACCTGCACCCGTATTCGGCCCTGGTGGCCCGGAGGGTGGTGTAATTGACTGTTCGACGATTCGTGTCTCGGATTGCCCGACCAACGAAAACCTGAGTAGTGATGGACGCTTCCCTGCGCTCTCCAACGTTAATTTGCAAGCGGTTAACCCTACCACCGGCGCTTTGGGTGGCTGTTACTCGCCGTCAGCAAAACTTACTTACAACCAATGGGCCGGTGGTTTCCAAACTTACAGCCCGGCGGATGCCCAGGCGCAACTATACGCTTGCCCAACACCGCCCATTTCATCGGATCAATGCAGTGCTGGCCCAGCGAGTAGAACCAAGTATCGCGCTATGGTGCACAGCCATTGCAATACTTACACCTATCCCTACGACGATGGCTATGGTCTCAACTCCTGCCCATCGGCGACTAACCTGGTGTATGAGGTTACTTTTTATTGCCCGCGCTAAGGGCTTTTTACTGTCCACGCTAAGGGCTTTTTATTGCCCACGCTAAAGGCTTTTAAAAAGTCGTGATTAAAAGAAGCGTTAACAGCGACACTTAAAAATATTCAGTGTCGCAATAAAAATTTTATCGCCGGGTGTAAGCCCGGCGATATTTTCGCAGCAAATAACCATAACAACTCAATAACAATAATACTGGCTGCAACTGTCGAATCCGGAGCTCGGGACACCCGGCATTGACACCAATAGTGATTGCGTTTTTTTGCGCAATTTAAATCCAACGCAACGAATGG
>CBINKF010000710.1:0-1995 GCA_966251115.1 uncultured Cellvibrio sp. | reverse complement strand
GCTCTACTTCCACCAGTACTTCAGGCTCCTATGATGAAGACGGCGACCTCCTGACCAAGTCCTTTTACACCATCAACAACCCCGGCACACGGACCCAGGTAGTTACCGTATTTGATGGCGAACTGGGCGATACCGCCCAGGCATCGGCAACAACTGCCTGCGGTTCTTATTCAGACCCCATGGCCTATGCCGCAATTCGCTTTCTGGTAAACGGTCAAAACCTATATGTGGACCCGCGCGACTCATCTAATGCCACAGGGTTTAATTGGAATTTTGGCGATGGCAATACCACCATTACGCCCGCTGGCTATCACACCTATACCGAACCAGGGCAGTACAGCTTGTCATTACTTGCCCATGGGATGTTTTTTAGTGGCAACACCAATATCACTATCAATGTTGGAAGCAACAACGCACCTCAGTTTGGTGTACTCAATGTGCGCTGCAAGGAGTCCAGCAACAGTGATGGTCGCAATGTCACCCAGTGCGGGGCCTACAGCCTTTACGATCCCGATGGCGACCCGCTCACACTCACCTGGGATATGGGCGACGGCACCAGTTACATCACCCAAGGTGCAGCCAGTCGAATCACTCACGAGTTCCAGGCCGCTGGCAGCCACACTATCAAGGTTACCGCCAACGATGGCTTGGCATCCGCGACTGCAAACGGCTATGTCAACTCCGCTGGCAACAACACCAGCAACCATGCGCCCAAGGCCTGCTTCCACATCATACAGCCCGCGGTTATCCCCCTGCCCCTGGACGGCGGGTTTGATGCGAGTTGTTCGAGCGACAGTGACGGTGACACCCTGACTTACACCTGGGAGTTTTCCGACGGCAGCAGCGACACAGGTGCCCTGGTAAACCACAGTTTCGCCACAGCGGGCCAGAAGACGATCAGACTGACGGTAAGCGATGGCCTTGCCAGCGATTCCATCGAGCAAAGCGCCCAATTCGGTGATACCTCGAACAAACCCGCCACCTGCATCTATCACCTGGATAGCGAATGGGACACGGGCTTTAACGGTTCAATCACCATCACCAACACCAGCAACACTCCCATCAATGGCTGGAGCCTGAGCCTCGCCTATCCCGGCAACAACCGCATTACCAATGCCTGGAATGCAGTGCTGACAGGCGACAATCCCTACAGCTTTAGCAACCTGGGTTGGAACGCGCTGATTCAGCCGGGTGCGAGCATTGCCATAGGTTTTGGTGGCAGCAAATCTGGTGAGGCGGAACAACCGCTAATTAACAGTGAAATTTGCCAGTAGGCAAATTATCAACAGCCCGGTAAGTACCGGGCTGTTGATTGGCTTAAGCTCGCGCAATGGACGGCGGCCATACCGATTAATCGCAAACAGTCTCTTGTTACTTGGCCAAGTCAATACACCTATTAACACATCTATTAACACACCCATCAACACATCTATGTTTTGACGCGCCCGGCAAAAATACCTATGTTGTACAACCCGAGTAAAACTGCCTGGAGTTCCCAATTTTGGCAAACCTTTCAATACCCCAACGCTCCAACCGCCCCAACGCCAAAATTGCAACGGCCAATGGAAAACATATTTACCATTCGCGCGCCTGCGCTTTGGTGGCCGAGGTTTTTTTATTCAGTCAGAAATTAAATCGCTGGAAATCAGCAAACCTGCCGGCGCTATCGCTCGCTAATTGCAATCCGGGCGAAGCGGCGGATGCCGCCTGGGTTCCTATAGAAAAAGCGCTCACTATGAATCTCGCGTTTAAACATTCGTCGCGGCTGCAAGAACTTTGGAGTCAAGATGCAGAACTTTTTGCATCGTTCACTAACAGCACCAATTTAACTCCAATATAAAAGGAGCCATCCATAATGATCGCGCTTATGATTATCGATCAGCAGCAGGGAATAGATTCACCCCGTTTAGGCCAGCGCAATAACACCCAAGCGCAAGCAATAATGCTTAGCCTATTAAGTCGTTGGCGGCAGCACCAATGGCCTGTAATTCACGT
>CBINKF010000709.1:0-2001 GCA_966251115.1 uncultured Cellvibrio sp. | reverse complement strand
CCCAGCAGCTCATCCAGCTCGCGAATTTGGGTGGCGTTACCCAAAGGCAATTTGGTGACTACATCGTAAAAACACACTTTCATGCCCAGGGCTTCGGCCATCACACTGGTTTGGCTACCGATAGAACCGTAACCGATCAGGCCCAGGGTTTTGCCGCGAATCTCAAAGGAACCAGTGGCCGACTTGTCCCAGCCGCCGCGATGGCAGACGAAGTTTTTCTGGGGGATGTTGCGCAGCAGCAAAATGGCTTCGGCAATCACCAGCTCGGCCACCGAGCGGGTGTTGGAGTAGGGCGCGTTAAACACCGCTACACCGTGCTCTTGCGCGGCTTTCAGGTCGACCTGGTTGGTGCCTATGCAGAAGCAGCCGGCGGCGATCAGCTTGGGCGCGTTTTCAAACACGCGGCGGGTCAGTTGGGTGCGCGAGCGCAGGCCGACAAAGTGGGCGTCCTGGATCTTTTCAATCAGCTCGTCTTCCTCAAGTGCGGTTTTGAGGTACTCGATGTTGGTGTAGCCGGAGGCGTGCAGGGTATCTACGGCCGACTGGTGAACACCTTCGAGCAGCAGAAACTTGATTTTGCTTTTGTCTAACGAGGTCTTGCTCATGGGAACAAACTCCTAAAGTGGGTAACCGGTGCAGCGCAGTCTCCGCGTGCGAGTGTGGGTATGGGGGAGACTTGAGGGGTCGAGTTGGCGCTTTGGCAGCCAGTTCGACGGGGCTGAAAATTGGCGCGCATCATACCACAAGGCAGATGCGCCCGCAGGGGGGCTGCGCGTAAATTAGCCGCAGCCTGGGGGCGGGTGTTAACCGACTTACTTGGGCGCAGCCAATACCGAGGCTATCAACTGGCTGCCCTGGCCAACCGGGTCTTTGCGGATGGCTTTTTCTTCTGCCGCGACCTGGGTAAACAGGGCGTCCATGCTCTTATTCAGCACATAGTTTTCCAGGTCCAGGTCGGGCTTGTTGGCCAGCGGCAGGGCTTGGTAGGTGGTGAGCAGCTGCTGGTACTGGTTGTAAAAGCCGATCTGCTGCAGGCTCTGTTTGATGATGGGCTGATAGCGCTGGCGCAGGCTGGTTTCGGTCTGCTGGCGGAAGTAGTCGGTGGCTGCGGTGTTGCCGCCGCGCACTATGCCCAGGGCATCGCTCACGCTCATATTGCGCGCTGCTTGCACAAACAGGGTTTTGGCTTCACCGGCGGCTTTTTCGGCGCCCTGGTTCATCAGCTTTTCTACTTGATCCAGCTGCTTGCCCAGGCCCAGCTGGCGCAGGCTATTGGCATAGGTCTGGATATTGGCAGGCAGTTGAATGCGGTAGCCACTCTGGCTGTAGCCACCGGGTTGGCTGAGCAGGTCGGCAGCGCGGCCAGAGCCCAGCTCCAGGGTTTCTTTAACGGCGCGAATCAGTGTCGCCTGGTTGTTGTAACCGGCTGCGGCGGCAATGTCGGCGCCTGTCTGTGCCATTTGGGGCAGGGTGGCGTTGCAGCCAGCCAGGGCGATGCAGATAGCGGCGCTGAGTGGAGCGGCCAGGGTTTTGATTCGTTTCATAGTGTCCTCGGAGGGATAGGTTTTAAAAAGAGGGATTGGGTTTGGAAATCAGTGAGCGGGATGAATGGCAGTGAGCTGGATGCTGTGGCCCTGGGGTTTAAGGCAGTAGCGCCAGTGGATGTCGAGATCCAGCAGCTTCATACCGTAATGACGCTCTGGATCGGGCTCCTGATACTGGGGGCGCGGGTCCTGTTGCAGCAGCTGGTAAATCAGTTCCGCCAGGGGCGTGCCGGTGCGGGTGTGGTAGTCGTCGCAGACCTGATGCAGCTCGGCGGGAATATCCACATCAATCAATTGGGGCGGCTCGGGCGCAAAGCTGTTGCTGGCGCCTGGCACCATATCCACATAGGGCACATAGGGCTTGATATCGATGATGGGCGTGCCGTCGAGCAGATCCACGCCGCTCACGGTGAGCCAGAGTTTGCCGTCCTCCTGGGAAACGCTTTCATACTTAACC
>CBINKF010000708.1:0-2003 GCA_966251115.1 uncultured Cellvibrio sp. | reverse complement strand
ACCGGCATCAGCATAGGCCTGCAGTGCTTTTGGCTCGGCGTAGGGTGCGAGCATGGCGATAAGCACAGCACCGCGCTTGTAGAGCGCCAGCTCATCCATTTCACCTTCCTCGGCGAGCAATGGGCGCTGCACTTTAAAAATAATATCGGCACTGCCAAAAAGCTGCGCGGCATTAGGTTCAATACTGGCACCGGCGGCCTGGTAGTCGGCGTCGCTGATGCGGCTGGCGTCGCCGGCACCGGCCTCTACAACCACTTCCAGCCCCAGTGCAATTAATTTTTTGACGGTATCCGGTGTGGCTGCGACACGCCGCTCGTGGGCGCGCCGCTCTTTGGCTATAGCAAGTCTCATTGTCGTCCCCTTGATTGAGCGAATGATCGGCGTAATTTTTTAGAGTAAAAGTTCTCTGCAACGCTACGCATTGACCCAGAGAACTGCCGATATCTGCTTTGTAGTATGTGCGCCCCGCAGAGTTGATAGTCGCCGGGCTTTATTGTTATGGCGACCGCAAGCGGTCGCAAAAAAATCTATTTATAACTTTAGACTAGAGCGCCTGGTTTAAACCACAGCGCCTATTTTCCAGGGGATAAATTCGTTGTCCCCATAACCGAGCAATTCGCTTTTGGTTTTTTTGCCCGAGGCCACAGCGAGGATTTCTTCAAAAATCTCCTGGCCGTTTTGCTCCAGGCTGACTTCGCCATCCAGCACCTTACCGCAGTTAAGGTCCATGTCCTCGTTCATATGGGCGAAGATTTTGGAGTTGGTTGCCAACTTGATACTGGGCGCCGGCTTGCAGCCAAAGGCCGAGCCGCGACCGGTGGTAAAGCAGAGGATTTGCGCTCCCGAGGCGACCTGACCAGTAGCGGATACCGGGTCATAGCCGGGGCTGTCCATAAACACAAAGCCCTTGGCGGTGATCTCTTCGGCGTATTTAAAAACATCCACCAGGTTGGTCGAGCCGCTTTTGGCCTGGGCCCCCAGGGATTTTTCGATAATGGTGGTGAGGCCACCCGCTTTGTTGCCGGGCGAGGGATTGTTATTCAATTCAAAATCGTTGCGCGCGGTGTAGTCTTTCCACCAATCAATACGCGCTAAGAGTTTTTCGGCAATCGCAGGCGACTCGGCGCGACGGGTGAGCAGGTGCTCGGCGCCAAAAATTTCGGGAGTTTCCGACAAAATGACGGTGCCGCCGTGGCGCACCAGAATATCGCCGGCAATACCCAGGGCCGGGTTAGCCGTCACACCGGAGAGCGCATCGGAACCACCGCACTGCAGGCCGATGACCAGCTCACTGGCGGGCGCAGTTTCACGCTCACACTGATTCACCAGCGGCAACATGGCGCGCAGGGTTTCAATGCCTTTTTCAATCGCCATGCGCGTACCGCCCACATCCTGAATGGTAAAGGCGGTAAAGGTTTTGGAATCCGCCAGGCCGCACTCTTCCATCACCCGTTGGATTTGCATGGTTTCGCAGCCCAGGCCCACCATCATCACCCCGCCAAAATTGGGGTGGCGGGCATAGCCGTTAAAGGTGCGGCGCAGGGTTTCATAACCTTCGCCGTCAGAGCGCATACCGCAGCCGGAGTCGTGGGTCATGGCCACTACGCCATCGATATGGGGAAATTGGTCCAGCTCACCAGAAAAGGTAAAGTGCTGGGCGATGGCCTTGGCCACGGTGGCCGAGCAGTTAACCGTGGTAATTATGCCCACATAGTTGCGCGTGCCGTATTTGCCATTGGCGCGCTTGTAACCCTGAAAAGTGGCGCGCTGGTCGACCGGTACAAATTCGGTGGCTTTGGCTTCTTCGCTAAAGCCGTAATCTTTTTCCCACTCGCCCATAACGCAGTTGTGTACATGCACATGCTCACCGGCGGGGATATCCTGGCTGGCAAAGCCAATGGTCTGGCCGTATTTCAAAATGGCCTCGCCCTGCTTGATGTCGCGCACCGCGACCTTGTGCATGGCGGGAATATCGCGCAGGAGGGTGACATCCCTCTCGGCAT
>CBINKF010000707.1:0-2003 GCA_966251115.1 uncultured Cellvibrio sp. | reverse complement strand
GAGCGTTATCCACCGACATAATCACCTGGGTGGGGGTCCAGTCCAGCTTGTAGTTGTGGTAATCGTCGTAGAAATTGGTTGGCATTACCATAGAGCTGGAGGAATCCGCCTGCAGCCAGTCGCTCCAGGTACCCGACTCGTGCCACCAGTGCATAGCGCCGGAAACAGCCTTGTTCACAGTGCCATCGGCCTGCGCCGCTTTCCAGCCGGCTTCAAGAATGTCCCACTCGCCAGATTTTGGCCAACCATCAATACCGTAGTTGGTGCCCAGCATCCAAAACGCCGGCCAGAGGCCATTGTCCAGGCGCGGCAGTTTAATGCGCGCCTCGATGGTGCCGTACTTAAACGACATACGACCATTGGTATGTAAACGCGCGGAGGTAAATTGTTTGCCCTCGTAGTTTTCGCGCTTGGCTTCAATCACCAGCTTGCCGTCTTCGAGATAGGCATTGCTGCTGGAGGAGGTATAGTACTGGAGTTCGCCATTACCGTTGCCGTCGCCGCCAACCTTGTAACTCCAGAGGGTATTGTCGATACGATCGCCGTTGAATTCATCGGACCAGATAGGCGCAGTTTGGGCGTGTACCCAGCTGCTGGCCGATAAACACAGACCGACCAGAAGAGAGGTTTTGGAGACTAAACCTGATTTCATAGCTTCACCTGAGATTCAATTCAGGCGCACAGCTGCTCCAACCGGGGCATGGTATGAGGGAAAACATCACCCGCACAGACCTGACTGGAGAGCAGCAATGGCCCTTTTAGTTATTGCTTATTGGTTTCCAGAATCTTGTTTGCACGTTAGCGCCAAAGCGCCCTATGCAGTCCGGGCGTTGTTATCCCTATAAGCCGGAGTGGTCACTGCCAGTTGCAGCAGCTGGGGAGATTGTTAAAAAAATGGAATCTGGCGTCGTTCGCCTGATTGGGAAGATTAAACTTTTTGCGTTTGGTTAAGTTTTTTTAAGCGAACACCACCTCAAACCAAAACACTCAACCTAATTATGAAATTTAAATAGGACAAAATCCCTATGCAAAGCACCTTAGGCGGTTAAGGATGTTAAATCCCCAACCGCTTAATCTCTGGCTTTTAGGGTTTATCAAAGCGCAGCCAGCGAAAGCCAAAGTAGGCCGCCCGCCCCAGGGTCCACAAACCGGTAAAGAACAACCCCTTAGTGACAATGTGATTGACCAGCGGAAGGATAAACTCCAGACCGGATTCCACTTTTGACACCATCACCAACTTTTCTGGCAAGTGACTTAACCCCAGCAAGTGACTTAACCCCAGCAAATGACTTAGCCCCAGCAAGTGATTTAGCCCCAGCAAGAGCCCGCCCAGGGAATAATGCGCCATCTCGGCCATATAGCCATCAACCGGTTTCGTGCTCAGATTCCAAAATCTTGTGTAGGCTGGAATTAAGCTGGGCGTGCTCGCTGGCAAACTGTGTGCCGCACAGTATGCGCGCCAGCAGTTTTGAAAAGCTTTTGGCGGTTAATACTTAAGCTATTGAATTGACGAGCAAAAAACGCCACTCTGACTATAATCTTGTTCAAATCACTTGCTCGCTTACCAGACTATGTCGCCATCCTGGCCCCCCTACTTCAGCTCAGTGGCGCAGCCCAAGCGCCGCTGTAGCTGGCCCAAACTTTCGCTCTGGGGAGTTGGCCTGTTATTGATGCTGAGCCTGATGAGCAGCGCAAGTATTAATTCCCCGCTCATGCAACACCTGATGCAAATCCGCTATGGTGCCGACGGCGCGGCAATTCTGGGCGCCTGGACACGCCTGCAAAGCCAAGCCGCCAGAGTTGCCACACCTGAAAAATTGACAGATGTAAATCAATTTTTTAACCGCAATATCCGCTACACCGAGGACAACCAGCTGTGGAAAAAAAGTGATTACTGGGCCACACCCCTGGAGACCCTGGGCAACCGCGCCGGCGATTGCGAGGACTATGCGATCGCCAAATACCTCACCCTGATCAACCTGGGTATTCCGGTTAACCAATTG
>CBINKF010000706.1:0-2004 GCA_966251115.1 uncultured Cellvibrio sp. | reverse complement strand
GGCAAAGTGATAGAGGGCATGGACGTGATTGAAAAAATTGCCAAAGAACCGCGCGGTATGTTTAAGGCGTTTCCCGAGGCCCCCAACTATGCGGTGCGCATATTAAATGCGCATCGCTACAATAGCGGATTGCTGCACAGTAACGATCACAGCGAAGAATCTTCTGCAAGCCCGCTAGTTAACCACAACATCAAGGATGCACTGGTAACCAAACCATGAGCCATCAACCTACCGCCCTCAGTGTCAACCTGAACAAGATTGCACTAATTCGTAATTCCCGCCCGGGCAATTTCCCCAATGTAGTAAAGCATGGCGAAATTTGTCTTGGTGCCGGCGCCGATGGTTTAACCGTTCATCCAAGACCCGACCAGCGCCATATTCGCCCACAGGATGTCTATGAAATTAGCGAATTGGTTAGCGACCACAAGGGCATAGAATTTAATATTGAAGGCAACCCCTTCGCCGAAAAAATTGGCGACTTTCCCGGCTTTCTCGCCCTGGTTGAAGCCACACGTCCGCACCAATGTACCCTGGTTCCCGACAGCAATGATCAGCTCACTTCAGATCACGGCTTTGACTTAAAAAAATCGCGCGCCCTGCTCCAACCGATTATTAAGCAGATACAAGATTGGGACGTAAGGGTGAGCCTGTTTATGGACCCGGACCTGGAGCAAATTAGCCTGGCAAAAGATCTGGGCGTCGAGCGCATTGAACTCTACACAGGCCCCTATGCGGAGGCGTTTAAAGAAGGTGACGCAGATTTTGAGGTACTGTTCCAGCGCTATTTTGATGCCGCCGCTCACGCGCAAAAAATTGGCCTGGGCTTAAATGCGGGCCATGATTTAAATTTGGAAAACCTGCCGCGCTTTAGACAAGTACCTGCACTGCTGGAGGTCTCCATAGGCCACGCGCTTACCGTAGACGCATTGGCCATGGGCCTGTCCAATGCGGTTGCCGCCTATAAGCGGATCTGCACCGAATAATTCGCCTGCCCCCAACTTAGAAAAAGCCAATTAAATGAAACAGCCTCAGCAGGACTCTGCCGCCTACCTCGAAAAAAAGCGTTTCTTCGATTCGCTGATGACAGTCTATGGACGCAAAACGGTTCTCGAGGCGCTGCAGGAAAACTCGGTTAACATCTACCGTTTGCACCTGGCCAGCTCCAACAAAAGCGCGGCGATTCTCGACGAGATTATTACCCTGGCAAAAAGTAAGGGCGCTGAGATTGTTTATCACGAGCGCAATGCACTCTCACGCATTTCCAAAAATGCCAGCCAGGATCAAGGCGTAGCCGCCGACCTTCGTTTAGCGGGTTACCAAACTTACCAGAGCTTTTTGGCTCAGCCACCTTCGTCGCGCTACCGCTTATTGGCCCTGGACGGCATCCACAACCCGCAAAACCTGGGTATGATTATCCGCTCAGCCTGCGCGGGCCAGATTGACGGGATACTTCTCCCCCTAAAGGGCGGTGCCCAAATTGATCCCTTGGTGATTAAAGCCAGTGCCGGCACCTTGTTTAAGGCGCCTATTTTGCGCTGCCAATCGCTTCCTGAAGCACTCAAGGATTTTGCCCAGGCAGGTGCCAGTCTGTGCTCGCTATCATCCCACGCCAGCAAAACCCTCAGCCAATACAACCCGGAAAGTCCCAGTATTTATGTATTGGGCAACGAAACCAGCGGCGTTTCCGACGCGGTGTTTGCGCTCTGCGATGAAAAGGTAAAAATCCCCATGAACAACGGCGTGGAATCGCTCACTGTGGCGGTGACAGCAGCACTTATCGCGTTTAGAAATTTGGTTTAGTTTTGCCGCTGCAAAAAGCTAAGGCGCTCATACAAAGAGCGACCCTATAAAAGAGAGCGACACAAAGAGCGCTGATACAAAGAGTGCGGACATAAAGAGTGCCGATTTGCCGCCGCACTAATCCCCAAATGCAAGCTAACCAAACCCGGTATTAATTAATACCGAGCGTTGCAAAAAATAGCGCGCTTGAACAACCCAACCCCC
>CBINKF010000705.1:0-2006 GCA_966251115.1 uncultured Cellvibrio sp. | reverse complement strand
GCAGCAGGTCGAACAGTTTTTTACTGCCGGTAGTGGTGGCCTGGGCGCGCCCGGTATCGGCCAATTTAATACCCCAGGCGCTGCTCCAGTCGACATTGCCAAACAGGTTTAAATCCGCCGCCGGGTCGACGCCGCTGGTGTCCAGCGCCACTGTGCCCGTGCCCTGCTTAAATTCGTATTTGGCGATTATGTCGGTGTCTATGCGGCCGCCGCTGGTGAGCACAAAGGCGTCGCCCAGGCTGACGGCTTTACTCACTACCAGCTCGGGGTCGACTTCCACCGGTGTCAAGCTGTCGGAGAAGGCTTTGATCGCCGCTTCCATGGTATTGGAGTTGGCCTGGCAGTCGTTCCAGCAGTTGTGGAAGTCGGTGCGCAGACGCTGCACCAGGCGCGAGGCGGCGGGGTTATCCAGGCGGATTTTGCTTTTTACCGCCTCATAGGCGGCGTTGACGTCGCTGCTGGCAAAGTAGGGTTGCTGTTTGGTAACGGCAGTTTCCGAGTGGCAGCGCGAGCAGTACTCTGTCAGCAGTGGGTAAACCGTGGTGGCAAAGCCGCCGGAATCCACCGGGAAGCTTTTGCTGCTGGCGATTTCTTTATCTTCTGGCGCTTTAAGGGTGATGTCGTTAGCGCTCACCTCGTGGGGGCCGGCCCATTTGCTGATCCAGCCGGCAAGGATATCGCCGCAGGCCACAGGGTCGGAGGTCCAGCAGTTGTGGCCACCAGCCACTTTGATCACCATGCGCGAGTTGGCAGGGTCGGACAGGGTGACCAGGCCGTTGCTGATCACCTGGTCGTAGGCCAGGTTGATATCGTCGCCGCGCGCAAAGTTGGGCGCCTGGGTAGTGTGGCAGCCGCCGCAGCGGTCGGGGCGCGCGATGTTTACCCAGAGCTCGTTCTGGAATTTGGTTACGTCCTCGGTCGCCGCGGGTTTTTGCCCGGTGTAGGCAAAGTTATCGCTGCCGCCGGTATCTGTGGGTGGAACATTGGGCTCTACCTTGGCGCTGCTGCCGGAACCGCAGCCGGCAAGAAAGGCGCTGGCGAGCAAGATGCCCACTAGTCCAACACGGCGCAGCTGAGCCAGGCGGGGTAAGTGCGTTTGTGGTTTCACAGTCATCACCTTATTCACCTTTACAGTAGTCAGCTGTGTCGATAAACACTTGTTTTAGTTTGTAACCCGAGTTGGCGAAATCCTGGGTGATTGTCGCTATCTGGGTGCGGTCAGCGGCGTCGGCGGGTTTGCGTAGGCACACGTTTTGGAACACTTTTTCCACCTGGCACTGGGCGAAGGCCTGGGAGTGGGCCAGCTCGGTGTTCATGGTTTTTGCCCCTGTGCCCTTGCCAGTCAGGTTGGTGTCCCAGCCCAAGTGGCTGTTGATGCCTTCGCGCCAGTAGTTAAACCAGTCGTCGTTGGTGGTTACATAGCCGTATTTAAATGTGTTGGAGTTTTGCAGGTATTTTTTCTCTACCCGGCTGTTGGTGACCGGGTCGACAGTGCCGTCGGCATTGTAGTGAATGGCGCCGCTTTCTCCGGTGGGGTCGTTGTCGACATCGTGTTCAAAGTCGTAGTAGGCGTAGGCCTTGGCCATAGGGTCCATACCGCTGTGGCAGCCGATGCAGTTGTTGAGGAACACGCGGCTGTCGCCACCGGGGCTGCGGCTTACATCCTGGCGAATGTAGTCGGGCACGCGGGTGATGTCGTGCACCTGTTCCAGGTCGCGGCACAGGTGGTTGATTAAGGTAAAGCGGAACATGGCGCGGTTGGTGCCGTCGATAAAAAAGGCTTTGGCCGCCGCGCGGCTGGTAATAACGCCAGAGGTGGCGGCGGCGGGCAACCCGGTCACACTCGATTGCGTGTGCTCTTGTAAGGTGTCCTTGAGGCTCACGCCCTGGGTTTCTATGGCTTCGTAATGGTCATTATTACTGTTGGAATAGGGCGGCAGGCCGGAGGCGTTGCTGGTGTAGATAATGTCGCAGCTCAACACTTCGAGAAAATCATTATCGTCGCG
>CBINKF010000704.1:0-2008 GCA_966251115.1 uncultured Cellvibrio sp. | reverse complement strand
GGCCCCTGGGGCGCACAGAGCTGCGCGTATGCATAAAGCGCCTCGCCTTCAGTTTTATCCAAAAAACCTTTTACAGAATCAATATCGATTGGCAGCATAACCAGCTCATTTTTAAAAAGACTCAGCATTTTACGCCATGCGCCGCTCAAGCACGCCCTATTTCATTCGCAGCCTCTACAAATCCATCAACCGCTGGTATGTGCGCCGCTTTGTGGTGCCGCAGTTTGATGCGGTAGGCACAGAGCCGGAAATTGCCCATCCGCGCAGTCTGGTAATTTTCGGCAGCAAAATGACGTTGGGCCGCTACGCGCAAATTATTTGCGCCAGCGACAACTGCGTGCGCCTCACCACCTGGCCCAGCAAGCAGACCCAGGGCGAAATCCACATAGGCGATTACGTGTTAATTTCCCCCGGGGTGCGCATCTCCGCCGCGCAATCCATTCGCATTGGCGACAACTGTATGCTCGCCGCTAACGTGTATATCAGCGATAGCGACTGGCACGGCCTGTACAATCGCATTCGCCCCTTTCGCTGTACCAAGCCGGTAATCATTGAAAATAACGTCTGGCTGGGCGAGCGAGTGATAGTCAATAAGGGTGTAATCATTGGCGAGAATTCAGTGATAGGCGCAGGCGCCGTGGTCACCAGAAATATTCCGCCCAACTCAGTGGCGGCAGGTAACCCGGCGCGCGTTATCAAAAGCCTTAATAACAACAGGCGCATGCTCAAGCGCGAATTGTTATTTCAGGATGCAGAGCGTTATTTCTATAATCAGGACCAACTCGACCAGCTGCTGCTCAGTAACAACGGCTGGCTCAATTGGCTGCGCAGCCTGATTAAACCCACCCAGGATGATTAATGCACCCGCTCGCAATCCAGGCCCAGACCATCCAGCCCCTCGCACTTGAGCACACAGACCTTGGCAGCCTGGCGCAATTGGGCTTTCAACGCTTTGCACCCCACCCGTTTCTGCAACCCTGGGTGCAATGCTATTGGACCCTCAATGGCCAGGTAGATGCGCGCACGGAAAATTTGTATCCCGACGGCGGCACCAGTTTGATGCTGGACTTTGCCGCGCCGGATCTACCCATTCGCTTTAACGCCAAGCTCAGCCACGACCGCATGTCGCTGGCCGGAAACCTGGATCGCCTGGGCATTCGCTTTCATCCCGGCGGCGCGTTTCAATTGTTGGGGCTGGATATCAGCCAACTGCAGGGCCAGGAGCTGTCGCTCAATCAACTGGGCCTGGCGCGCCCACTGTTGCAGGAGCAGCTCGCCGAAGCCGCCCTCCGATCAGCGCGCCTGCAAATTATCGACAACTGGCTGCTGCAGGAGGCGCGTCGCTTTAACGCACAACTGGGTTTGGTGCAGCGCCTGCTGCCCAAACTCGCGCAGTTGTCGGTGGAGGAAATCAGCCATCAGGCGGCCATGAGTCGGCGTCAACTGGAGCGCAAATTCCAACAGCAGGTGGGGCTATCGCCAATCAAACTTAAACAGCTGCTGCGCGTGAAGCAGGCGCGCCAGATAATAAGCCAACACGCGGAAGTTTCGCTGACGCAAATTGCGCTGGACACAGGGTTTTACGATCAGGCGCATTTTATTCGCCAGTTTCAGCAGGTTACCGGGCAGACACCCGGCCTGTACCGCCAGCGCAAATTGTCGCAAAAATACAATCGCTAACTCGCCAAGCCCTGCATCATGAACCCTGTCATTTACCAACGGGAGTTCATCATGCAAGAACGTATAGCGCGCAATACTGTGTACAAAGCCCAGCCGGTGCTGGTGAGTTCACTTTTGGCTTTGGGCGAAGCAGCCGCCAAGGGCTTGGAAAAAAACCTGGTGCACCTGATCAAGCTGCGCGCCTCACAAATTAATGGCTGTGCCTTTTGCCAGCACATGCACAGCGAGGAGGCGCGCAAAGATGGCGAGCAGCAGGTGCGCCTGGATGTATTACCCGCCTGGCGTGAAGTGCCAATTTTTAGCGCGCGCGAAAAGGCGGCATTAAACT
>CBINKF010000703.1:0-2009 GCA_966251115.1 uncultured Cellvibrio sp. | reverse complement strand
CTCAAGCAGGACCAGTGCGCCTACGAGGAATACACAGTGCTGGACACGGTGATTATGGGCCACAGAGAACTCTGGGCCGTTAAGGCAGAGCGCGACCGCATCTACAGCCTGCCGGAGATGAGCGAAGACGACGGCATGCGCGTGGCCGAGCTGGAAGTCGCCTTCGCCGAAATGGATGGCTACACTGCCGAATCGCGCGCGGGCGAGCTGTTGCTCGGCCTGGATATTCCCATTGAGCAGCACAGCGGCTTGATGAGCGCCGTTGCCCCCGGCTGGAAACTGCGCGTGCTGCTGGCCCAGGCGCTGTTCTCCGACCCGGATGTGCTGCTGCTCGACGAGCCGACCAACAACCTGGATATCAACACCATCCGCTGGCTGGAGGGCGTGCTCAACCAGCGCAACTCCACCATTATTATCATCTCGCACGACCGCCACTTTTTGAATGCGGTCTGCACCCACATGGCCGACCTGGATTATGGCGAGCTGCGCGTTTACCCGGGCAACTACGACGACTACATGATCGCCTCGACCCAGGCGCGGGAAAAGCTGCTCAGCGAAAACGCCAAGAAGAAGGCGCAAATCGCCGAACTGCAGACCTTTGTCAGCCGCTTCTCGGCCAACGCCTCCAAAGCCAAGCAGGCCACCTCACGCGCGCGCCAGATCGACAAAATCCAGCTGGATGAAGTTAAACCTTCAAGCCGCGTCAGCCCCTATATCAAGTTTGTGCAAAACAAAAAGCTGCACCGCCAGGCGGTGACTTTGGAAGCTGTGAGCAAAGGTTTTGATCGCACCCTGTTCAGCGATTTAAGCCTGCAGGTGGAAGCGGGCGAGCGCATCGCCATTATCGGCCCCAACGGCGCCGGTAAAACCACGCTGCTGCGCTGCCTCTACGGCGACCTGCAACCCGATGCCGGCACGGTTAAATGGGCCGAGCAGGCGGAGATAGGCTACTTCGCCCAAGACCACGCCGCCGACTTTGCCGAGCCCATGAACCTGTTCGACTGGATGAAGCAGTGGACCAAAGGCGACGAGCAACTGGTGCGCGGCGCCCTGGGCCGTATGCTCTTCTCCAACGACGATGTGAAAAAGAATGTGAAGGTGCTCTCCGGTGGCGAAAAAGGCCGCATGCTGTTCGGCAAGCTCAGCCTGGTCAACCCCAATGTGCTGCTGATGGACGAACCCACCAACCACCTGGATATGGAATCCATCGAAGCTTTAAACCTGGCGCTGGAGAACTACCCGGGCACCTTGATTTTTGTATCCCACGACCGCGAGTTTGTGTCCTCGCTGGCCACGCGCATTATCGATATGCAACCTAGCGGTTTAATCGACTTCCACGGCAACTACGAAGACTATCTACGCAGCCAGGGAATTTATTAATTATCGCGATGTAAAAAAGCCCGCTGTTGCGGGCTTTTTTATGTTTTTACAAAGCGGGGTAAGCGCGATTGAGCACTTCCATCAGGTTGACCGGTGGTGCGGGCATTTGATTATTGTGACCATCATCGAAAGTCACTTCCAGGCCCCAGGTGTTAATGTCTGGGTTTTCGGTACCCACCAGCTTTATTGCAATAGCAGTAATAAAGTCGCGGTCAGGGCCGGTGATAGGTGCAGGGAGATAAACAGTTTTTGTCCCTTTGCCCAGCCACGTAATATCTACCACAAAACCCTCATTGGTGATGCTGGTATTGCTGTCAGCCGGTGCAACACCCAAGCGATCCTTTAGGATAAAAGTAACGCGCTTGCCATCGATGCTGGTGTAAGTCGTATCTGCTGTTTTGCGGGGGGTAATATCTTTTAAATCACCATCCAGGTTAAACAGGAGGGGCAATTCACTTGGTGCATTGTTAGTAACAAAAGAGTTTTGATTGGATACAAAACCTTCGATAAATAAATGGTTGTTGTTGGCCAGGTCGTAAGAGTTGACGCGCACCTTGATCTCGCGATAGATCCAGGCGTTAGGAATAGCGGCTTCAAAGAAATTCCCGTCGCTGTTATAGAAATTAGTA
>CBINKF010000702.1:0-2024 GCA_966251115.1 uncultured Cellvibrio sp. | reverse complement strand
GTCAGGCTGGAATAGTCCGTAATACCAAGTACGGCGTAAGGCGTATTTATAAGCGCAGCGTAATGCGCCCTATTGGTTGACAATAAACCTGGCGTATTACGCTGCGCTTATAAATACGCCCTACGAGAATAGTTTTCACTCCCCGCCCAAAAGCCGTCGCTATCGATGCGCTAACGTCTACAATTCAAACTCCAGCCAATTCAAACCGGAATTTTGCAATATGGCCGCGACGTTCAAAACAATAACATTCACACTACTCACTAGCTGCGCATCCAGCCTCTACGCCCAAAGCGACACATCCGACAACTTATTCTACTTCGACCAAAACTACGGTTCCGAATCCCAATTCGGCGGCTTAAACGTGTTTGCCAATGCCGGCTTTGTGGTCTCTGGCAGGTGTGCGACGCCCTATATTTTTGACGACCTGGATTACAGCAAAAATTTTACCGTAGTGCTTAAATCCTTTACCAACCAACAGGATGCAATAGATCAAAGTGGCGGCAATGGTCGCTTGATGCAGGAGTTTAATCCCTTTGATTCCAGCGGCCGCTTTTGGCCGAATATAGGTTTGCACTTTATTGGCGAGGGCATGCTGTCGCGCAAGCTGGAGGAATACTACAGCGCCCAGGGTTACAGCTATCCGAAGCTTGCCGCCATCACCACGGTGGTGGCTTCGCAATTGATGAATGAATCCGCCGAGGTGGATATGCCCTGGTATGACCCGGTGGATTCCATGGCGGATATCTACTGGAATATCGCAGGCTTGGTGGCCTTCTCTTACGATAGTTTTGCCCGTCACTTTAGCAACGACTCGGTTAACCTTTACTATTGGCCGGGGCAGCCGGTGATTGATGTAAAAGACGGAGCCATTTACAACCAGGGCGAATCCTATTTATTGCGCGTGGGGCAAAACAAACTTAAGTTGGCCCTGGTGATGGGCCTGCCGCTTAATGGCGTTGGCGCTTCCTACAGTTTTAAGGGCGGCGATAACCTGACCCTTTTATACGGCACAGATTACGCGCTGCCACGCACCCATTGGCAGCAACCCATAGAGCAAGATGATGAATCCGCCAATGATGTCATTTTTGATCTGGCCATTCCCTCGCTGCAATTGCACTGGGACAGAAATGGCTCGCTGATGGCAAGCATGATTATTGGCGAGACAATCCAGTGCAGCGATGGTTTAAGAAGTTTTACCAACACCAAGGGTAAAGAAACCTGCAGCAACCTGGCAGCCAAACCCGTTAAACGCACGCATTTCAGCGTAAATATCTACCCGCTTGAACTTGGTGCACTGACTATTGGTGGCTACCTGATTTACTCGAATGCGGGCGCCAATAGCATCGGCATAACATTTAACTATCCACCAGTTACAATTGGTAGGCGCTATGATTGAAAAACCTGATTTATCGATTAGCACCAATTAATGCGGCAACTATTAACGGCTGCAACTCCTGCTCCAGTTTTACACCAAACCCTTGGTGCGCCATAACCCCAAACTGCATTCCTAAAATGGCGTAGTAGCCATGCTCGCGATCCACCCAAGGCGTAAAACCAAAGGCGCCTGGGGAAGAAATTTTCTCGCAGCCAGTGTCCGGCGTATTGCATTCCAACCAGGCAGTTAGGCCGTAGCGCATATTGGCTATAGGCGATGGCGTTTTGCCAATGCGGCTGTTGGGATAGGGGTTGCGCGCCTGGGCATCCATTAGCTCGCGGCTAATTAATTGCCGCCCGTTATACTCACCGCGATTAAATACCAACTGCAAAATTTTAGCGTAGTCGTTCATCGACATCTGCAAACCGCCGGCAACTAGCGGGTTGTTGGGATTTAGCTTGGCGCGGGGCGCGGCGTAATAGCGCAGATCGCCAGGTAACCCAAGCGGTTGGGCGATTTGGGTTTGAAAAATTGCATTCCATGCCTGCCCGGTCACAACTTCCGCCATACGTCCGGCCACCGCGAGGTTGGCAGAGCTGTAATTAAACTCTTCGCCCGGTTTCGCGACGCTGTCGGCGCGGTAAATTTT
>CBINKF010000701.1:0-2024 GCA_966251115.1 uncultured Cellvibrio sp. | reverse complement strand
CAGCAATGCCAGTATCTCCTCTGAGTCTTTGCTCATACACCAGGCCGCCAGGGCATTATCAATTGTCTGCTCGTGCTCGACCCGGCCGGCATTATTTGCCAGGCGCGGATCACTGGCCATTTCCGGGTGACCTGCTACCTGCATCAAGCGCTGGAAAATCGAATCGCCATTGCCACCAATGACCACATATTTGCCGTTTTTACAGCGATACGTATTAGTCGGTACTATACCCGTTACCGTGGTTCCCGATGGTTCGCGAATCACACCTGCACCGGAAAATTCCGGCACTACTGCTTCCATCAAATTAAACATGGATTCATAGAGAGCAACATCAACCACCTGCCCCTCCCCGGAGTCACCGCGCTCGCGCGCCAAGAGTGCGAGCGTAATTCCCAGTGCCGCGTGTATAGCGGCAATAGTATCGCCAATGCTCAAATTGGGTCGCACAGGCGCCTGACCGGGAAAGCCATTGACGTAGCGAAAGCCGCTCATGCCCTCGCACACCGAGGCAAAACCGGGTTTACTGGCGTAGGGGCCGGTCTGCCCATAGCCGGAAATACGCGCGTAGACCAGTTTGGGATTCGTCTGTTTAACCTGCTCTGGTCCCAATCCCCAGGCCTCCATAACACCGGGGCGAAAGTTTTCTACCAGCACATCGGCGGTATCTATCAGGCGCTTTGCCAACGCCTGGCCTTCGGATTTTTTCAGGTCCAGCGTCACACTCTTTTTATTGCGCCCGATACTGCGCCACCAGTAAGACGTGCCCTCTTCCACAAGGCGCCAGCCGCGAATCGGGTCGCCTTCGGGCGGCTCAATTTTTATTACCTCAGCGCCAAAATAAGCGAGTATGCAGCCAGTGAAAGGGCCGGCAATTAATTGGCCCAACTCAATGACACGAATGCCATCCAACGGGCGGCGGGTAGATTTAATCATGGGGAATATCCAAAATTATTTTGCCAATGTGCAAGCTGGATTCCATCAAACGGTGAGCGTCTGCAACCTGCGAAAGGGGAAATTGCGCCGCGATTAGCGGGCGTATTTTTTTATTTTCTAGCAGCGGCCATACCTGCTCGCGCACCGCTTTTGCAATTTGCGCTTTGGCTTCTGGCGATTGCGCGCGCAAGGTCGAGCCAGTCAAGGTCAGGCGTTTGAGCATTAAGGGCATTAAATCCAGAGCCACGCGACTGCCCTGTAAAAAAGCGATATTCACTATGCGCCCATCTTTGGCAGCAACAGCAATATTGCGTTGAACATAGTCGCCACCAACCATGTCCAAAATAACATCCACCCCGCGCCCCTGGGTGTGCGCTTTAATCTCCGCCACAAAATCTGCGCTGCGATAATTGATTGCCACCGCCCCCAAAGCTTCGCAAGCCCGACACTTCTCCGCCGAACCAGCCGTTGTAAACACCCTGGCATTCAGGGCGATCGCTAGTTGAATCGCGGTTGTGCCTATACCGCTGCTGCCACCGTGAACCAGGAGGCTCTCCCCGGGAAGCAGGCGCGCGCGCTGATATAGGTTGTGCCACACGGTAAAACAGGTTTCCGGCAAAGCAGCGGCCTCTGCCCAGGAGAGTTCATTGGGAATTGGAAGGCACTGAGTAGCGGGCGCCAAGGCAAACTGCGCATAACCACCGCCGTTAACCAATGCACAAACCCTGTCGCCTGGTCTCCACTGGTGCACCGCCTCGCCACAGGCCACAACTTGCCCGGCGACCTCGAGCCCTAACACGGGTGAAGCCTCGGCCGGTGGAGGATAAAGCCCCTGGCGCTGCAAAATATCCGGCCGATTGACTCCCGCCGCCATCACCTTGATAAGCACCTCATTGGCGGCTGGTTTGGGTGAATCCTGCAGCGCCAAGGTCAACACCTCTGGGCCGCCCACCTCCCGGCAGTGCACATATTGCATCTGCATCTAGGGCTCCAGTCGCTCTATGGTCCAACTGCCATCAGCCTGCAAACGGTATTGAAAACGGTCATGCAAACGATGGGCACCACCCTGCCAAAACTCAATCAAATGCGGT
>CBINKF010000700.1:0-2025 GCA_966251115.1 uncultured Cellvibrio sp. | reverse complement strand
CATCCCTGTGCCGCACTATTAATCCGACAATATTCATCGCCGGATTAATAGCTTGAATAAAAGATATGCCCGCCCTAGCGGCGGGCGAATTGCAGGTTGTCTATCTGCTGGTCGAACTGTTCCAACACATGGTCAATACAGCGAGTCGCCAAGGCAAAATAATCGCGCGCACTAATGCTGGGAGTTTCCACAATTAATTGCTGCTCTATAGATTTGAGCAGATTGCGAATTTCGTTGCGTGACGCATCCGGCCAATTCACCTCAATCGCACCCGAAATTTTATTGCGTAAATGGGTTAATTGAATGCGCATTACGCTGGAGCACTCGCCACGCGCTGCGACTCCCGTGCCCAGGGCGCGCGCCTGACCAATATATTCCGCAATTGACAACAAATAGCGCCAATCGGTATCCAGACCGCCACCGCCCATTTTGGTCAAGTGGTGGGCGTCGGCCAGGTCTTCAATTAAATAAAGCAAATTGGCAATCAGGATATTGTGCTGCTTAAAATTATTTTCGGCATCACCCTGTAAATAGGCGCCACCTAAACGCTTCCAGTGATCAACCAGGCTCGACCACTTAACATTAGCGCGCACCCAGGGGCTGCGCTCCTGCAGGTCGCGCATTAATAAACCTATGCGCGTACTTAACTGTTCAATATCCATTTTGGCATCGCGGTTGCCATTGATATAACCTGTGGTTAAACCGCGATGCTGCTGAATGGCGGCCAATATTCCGCGCAACAATTTAATATGCTCTATGCCTTGGCTAAACAGCAAGTCAGCCACACGTATTTTGCGATACAGCGAATAGCCGAGGAAAACCAGAAAGGCTGCCGGCAGGACTACATATACCAGTAATAATGGCAGGGGTGTTTCCATAAAATTATTCCGCGTGATGCGTTAACCGGTGTAAATGTTCAGCAATTTCCGCCGCTTGTCCGGCGCGATAACTATTTTGTCGGGCGAGCTCAGCCACCACTTCAATATGCTGGGAAATTTCCCGCGCTGCCTGGCCCTGCTGCTGCGATGCCACAGCAATACTGTCGACGGCAACAAACACGCTTTCCGTAGTGGTCAGTATCGCCTGCAATGCACTGCTGGCCTGGCCTACACCAAGCAGGGAGTTCTCCGACTTACCCACCACCTCCCCCATGCTGCCCAATACCTGCTGCATAACCGATTTAACACTGGCAATGTTTTGTGCTATCTCCTGCGCGGAGCCCTGGCTGCGCACCGCCAGGCTGCGCACTTCATCCGCCACCACCGCAAAACCTCGTCCCTGCTCACCGGCACGGGCAGCCTCAATGGCGGCGTTAAGCGCGAGCAAGTTAGTTTGCCCGGCAATATCGCCAATAATTTTTGACATAGCCGTTACATGCTGGATCAGTTGATCCAGCTCTCCTACGCGTAGCTCCATAGCACGCGCCAACTCGGCGACCTGCTGCACCTCAGCGCGCGCCTCAGCCAAGGCATCTGTTCCCAACCGGCTGTGCTCGCACGCCTGGGTTGCCGCTAAACGCGCGGCGCCTATACGGCTGCTGATGTCATCTATGCTGTGGCTAATTTCGGTAATCGCTGCCGCACTCGATGCCGTGGCACCGGATTGGTTGGCAGCGCTTTTGGAAACTTCACGCGCATGGCCGGATAATTCAGAAGATGAATGGCCCATCTCGCGCACCGCATCCTGAAATTCGGCGTTGCGTCGCAACTGATTCTTAAAAAGCTCCACAAACACATCCTGCAGGCCATGCAATGGCCCGGTTACCAGGGCATTCCAATCGGCATTTCGCCGGCTCGCCATTTCTGTTAGGTAGCGGCGTACTGCCGCTACATCCTGCTGCACACCCTGCACCAGACCCAGCACCAGAACCCCAACAATGGCTAAAGGCCCCACCAACCAATAGCCGCTAACGCCCGCTAAAATGGCGATCACCACCAACAGCAGGCAGCCAAATATTGCCAGCCACAACACCCAGGGCTTAAGGCTCGCCACTAACTGTCCGAGAAATCGCAACAAAAATCTGTC
>CBINKF010000699.1:0-2028 GCA_966251115.1 uncultured Cellvibrio sp. | reverse complement strand
GGCCCTGGTTGGCGGTGCGTGAGGCGCCGTCAGTTTGCTGGGTCGCCTGCTTGGCCTGCTGCATGGCGTCTTTGGTTTGCAGGTTGAACTCTTCGGCGGCGGAGGCGATTTTGATGGTGTTTTCGCTTTGATCTTCGGCCATGGCATTGGAGGTTTCGGCCTTGTGCACTATGTCGTCGCTGATGTTGTGCAGGCGCGCTACCGCCTCGGAAATACTGCCGATCATCAATCGCAGTGAGTGGCGCATGCGCACCACCGAGCCGTAGATGCTGTCCTCTTCGGCCGTTTGATGGCTGCGCTCGGTGAGGTCGCCATTAGCCACGGCGCGCACCAGGCTGAGCACTTCGCCCAGCTCGTCACCCAGGCCGCTATCCAGACGGCGGGCAAACACCATCACCGGCACCACTATCACTAGCATCACGGCTATACAAATGGCCAGCTGCCACTTGGCGGTACTCCAAAAGCGCTCGTTGACCTCGTTAAACCCTATGCCCGTGCCCACCACCCAGTGCCAGCGCGGCGAGAGTTTGGCAATGGAGAGTTTGCTCTCTATAGAGCCGTCGGCCTGGCGCTGGGTCCAGTGGTAGCGCGCCAGCTGACCATTGGCCTTGTCCAGGGCTTTAAGCATCAGCTCGCCTACGCTGCGACCATTGCCGTCTTTAAATTCGTGAAAACTGGTGCCGTGCAGTTGCGGGTCCAGGGGCGTGGCGACAAAGTTGAGCTTGTCGTCGGCAACATACACATATTCCGATTTGTGGTAGATATTGTTGCGCAGAATCTGGGTGGCAATTTTCTGGGCGGTGGCATCGTCCATCTCGCCATTGGCGGCCATGCGTTCCATTTGCACTACGGTGGCGTAGGTGCTGTTAAGCAGTTCTTCCACGCGCGCGGCGTTATCCTGGTTGCTGGAATAGCGAACCGTAAACAAACCAATCAGCATTATCCCTAGCAGGCCTAAAAAGATCAGGGCCGATAAAATCCAGATTTTTGCACGCAGTGACATTGGAGCCTCCGAGGGAACTCATGCGTTGATCAACAACTAGACAGCAAAGGTTCGACATTAAAAGGTCGAGACAACGTTGTCAAATGATTTGCCCTGCACCCGAAAAATTATTTCTGGCACCTGGATTGCGACTGAGCTTTTGACGCCAAATTCGAGCAATATGGCAGATAAATATGCTCGAAATGCGCCATTTTGGTGCCTTTTAGTTCCATTGTTTGATCGGGTTCCCTATTTTTTGGAGTATAGCCAGTCGTCTTTAATATCCAGCAAATAGCATGCAAATTTATGCGCCAGGAGGAGGTGCCTGGTTGCCACCTTTTTGCAGGCCATTAATACTGCAGGTCATTAATGGCGGAGCTTTAATTTCTCGCTGGCGGAGAATTTCCCGCTGGCGAAGAATTCCCTGCTTGAATCTGTGCGAACCAGCCCCATATAGCCTGCAAACCAAGTTTTGGCCCCGCGCGGCGGGGCGCCAGTTAAAGCAGGAGATTGCGCGTGTCCCATCAAGACTATTCAGATACCCAAAAAGCTACCGACGCCGAAGTTGAGGCCATACACGCAGAGCAGGGCGAAACCCCGACAGAGGACGCTGCAACTGTAGATAGCCTGCAAGCGCAACTGGCTACCCTGGCGGCCGCCTTTGAAGCTGCTAAAGAGCAATCGCTGCGCTCCCAGGCAGAGGCGCAAAACATTCGCCGTCGCGCGGAGCAAGATGTGGAAAAAGCCCACAAGTTCGGCCTGGAAAAAATGGTTAACGACCTGCTGCCGGTAGTGGACAACCTGGAGCGCGCTCTGGCCACTCTCGCCGGTGCCGACGAGGCCCTCAAACCTTTGGTTGAAGGTGTGGAGTTGACCCACAAGTCCTTTGTCGACGCCCTCGCGCGCCACCAGGTGGCGGTGGTCTCCCCCGAAGGCGAGCCTTTCGATCCCAATTTGCACCAGGCAGTTTCGGCGGTGCCCAACCCGGATGTAGAACCCAACACCGTGCTCAATTGTTTCCAGAAGGGTTACACCCTGCACGGTCG
>CBINKF010000698.1:0-2028 GCA_966251115.1 uncultured Cellvibrio sp. | reverse complement strand
AACATCCTGCGCTACGACATAGAGGCACAGTGCCACTCGGTGTTTCGGAACGTGCGGGCCATCCTGGACGCTGCCGGCTCCAGCTGGGACAGCCTGGTGGATGTAACCGTGTTCCTGACGAACATGAAAGGCGACTTTGCCACCTACAACATCACCTGGACCAGCGGCGGCACCATTGACGCCACCAACTGGACCACCACTGCCAACTTCCCCATCAGCCTGCCTTACAGTTATTCACCCGCTACCCCGCAGTGTGTAAAAGACAAGCTGACCAGCTACGCCGGTGTAGGTAAAAATGGCTCGACTCTGTCATCGTCCAACTGCGGTACCAGCACTTCTTCCAGCAGTTCATCCTCAAGTTCAACCGCCAGCAGCTCGTCTTCGGCTGCCAGTGGTGTCAATGTGAGCCTGAGCGGTTCAGCCGGCAACGGCAGTGTAGCGCTCAACTGGACCTTAAGCGGCGGCGCCATCAATGCCCTGGAAATTTATCAGGATACAGACTCAGACCCATCCGGCCGCGTGCGTATCGCGCAATTGAGCACCAGCACCACCAGCTACACCGCCACTGGCTTGACCAACGGCACCACCTATTACTTCTGGGTGAAATATCGCACTACCGATAATGTGTGGCACAACTCCAACGTCTTTAGTGCAAAACCAAGTTCCGGCACCAGCTCGTCCAGCAGCTCCAGCGCCTCCAGCAGCAGTGGTGCGCCAACCTTAACCGGCACTGGCGATTACCCCGATGGTTTCTCCAAGTGCGCCGACCTGGGCGAGACCTGCTCCATCAGCTCGGGCACCGGCTGGATTGCCTTCGGCCGCAAAGGCAACTGGGTACTTAAAAAGATCTCGGTTCCCGGCTCTATTGCCTGTACTGTGGCCGCCTTTGGATCTGACCCGGTGGGCAATCCCAATAAGTGCTCCTATCAAAAATAAGTGCCTCTATCAAAAATAAGCGCTTCTATCAAAAATAAGCGCTTTACTGTTTAGGCTTAAAAAAGGCCCGGGTTAACAGCCGGGCTTTTTTAATTTAAGTTGTCACCTTCAGAAACGAATTTTGCAGCCAAGGTTCACAGGTAACGCTGCGCATAAAAATTTTATTGCCAGATGGCATAGATCTCATCTAATGTTCTGTCACTGCTTGCTGGTCGCTTAACCGCTAGGGTCAACACCACCGGCAGGCATAAAATTTTGCAGTAGATAAAAATAATAGTTAACGGCAATCAACATCCCGCATCGCGCGTGGTTTCGGTCAATCCGTCGCACATACCAATAAAATCGACGAGATTGAAAACATGAAACAAGTTACTACTCAAGCTAAATCAACCCAAAGCTTTGCCCTTAAAACCCTGGCAGCGGCATTTGTTATTATCGCTGGCACCAGTGCCTATGGCGCAGATACCGGTGGCTTCTCTACCACCACCGGCGGTAATCTGGCCGGCGCACGCTCCTTTACTGCGGCAACTATGGAGGAGATGAACACCATTATTGCCAACGCCCGCTACGACGATAACGGCAACAAAGTAGCCAATGGTGCCTATCCACTTATCATCACCTACACCGGTAATGAGGACGCGCTGATTGCGCAGATCGTCCACGATCACACCGTAGATGCAAACCACGATTGCCCGGCGCCCCACTGGAATGACGAATATCGCAAAGTGGAAATCAAAGACTACACCGCCGGTATTACCATCATCGGCGCCAATGGCTCTTCGGCCAACTTTGGTATTCCCATTATCAAATCCAACAATGTGATTATCCGCAATATGAAAATTGGCGCGCTCGGCGGAGCCAATAACGATGCCGATATGATTCGTATTGACTCCTCATCCAATGTGTGGATTGACCACAACGAATTGTTTGCTGTTAACAACGAATGCAACGGCTCGCCCGACAACGACCTGACCTTTGAAAGCGCCCTGGATATTAAGAAAAGCTCGTTCCACGTGACCGTGAGTTACAACTATATTCACGACAGCAAAAAAGTGGGCCTGGACGGTCACACCTCCAACGTTGCCTACCAGC
>CBINKF010000697.1:0-2031 GCA_966251115.1 uncultured Cellvibrio sp. | reverse complement strand
AATTTCAGGCGCGGCACGATAACAGGGGAGGGGGTCAAAGGGAACGACTCTTTATGCCTAAGCCACTCACTTTTGGTTATACATGGCTATTTGGATATTAGAAAAGTAATAAACACCGCGAATTTGGCTCAGCTGTTATTATGTCGCCTGTATTTCTAACCTCCTCTAAAACCGCCGAGCCTCGCCCCTGTTTATGTCTGCCTCTCTGGATGATCTCGCCATACTGCCGCCCTGCCTGGAGCCGATAAAAATCCTCGCGCTTGACCCGGATTTTCTGATTATCAACAAGCCCTCTGGCCTGCTCAGTGTGCCGGGTCGTCACCCGCAAAATCGCGACTCGGTGATTGCCCGCCTGCAGGAAAACTACCCGACGGCGGCCATTGTCCATCGCCTGGATTTTGATACCTCGGGCATTATGGTGATACCGCTTAACAAAGCGGCGCTATCCCATATCAGCAAGCAGTTCCAGGCGCGCACTCTGGCCAAACATTACACCGCAGTAGTCGCCGGTTTAATAGAGAAGGATGAAGGCCGCATCGACCTGCCCATAGCCGCCGACCCGGATAATCGCCCCAGGTACAAAATTTGCCCGGCGACGGGTAAGCCGTCATTAACGGAATACCAAGTGCTCAGCCGCGATATTCAGCAAAATTCCACGCGCGTCTACCTGCACCCGATTACTGGTCGCTCGCACCAGTTGCGCCTGCACCTGCAGGCCATTGGCCACCCGATACTCGGCTGTGTGTTTTATGGGGGAGAGTTCGCCCAGGCCGCCCCGCGCTTGTTACTACACGCAACAGATCTGAGCTTTGACCATCCGCGTACCGGTACCCGCTTGCGCTTTGAGTGTCCCCCGGCGTTTTAGCGGTCGCCCTGCTGTTAATCATTCACTCAAGCCCCAGTTTGCGCTCAGCTACCTAAACTCTTCCTTCTTGGCGCAAACTCGAACCCAAGCAAACTTTAAGAAATGTTAATTGCGGTTAATCTTACCTAAAATCGCACTTTTTCTGCTGTGACAACGTTGTCCTTTGTGAAAGAATGGCCCAACTAATCAAATACATTATTGATTAAGCAGCGTATCAATCAATTGGATAATAAAGGGCAAGGCTATGATTAAAAAAGATGGGACTAAAAAATTGAGGCTTTGGATTTTAACCGCCGCCCTGGCCGGTGGCCTGGTAGGCTGTGGCAAAGAGAGCGCATCTTCATCGGCCAGCAGCTCAGTAGCTGAAACTGCCTTGAGCAGCGCGGCCGCCAGCTCATCGCCAGCGGTTGCCGAGCAACTGCTGTTTGATGATTTTAGCTACGCCGATCTCGCCGCCTTTGAGGCCAATGGTTGGAAATACCGCACCCAAGTGGGCCACCCGGGTATCCCCGGCGCCGCCTGGTCGGCGGAAGGTTTCAGCTTTATTCAGGACATCCCTGACACTGCCGCCGGTGTTTTGCGCATGGCCTCGGTAACCGATGGTACTGGCGCCAACACCCGCCAATCGCAAATTTGCCATGCGCGTAAATACCGCGAGGGCACCTATGCCGCACGCATTTTCTTCCGCGATGCGCCTACCTATGGCCCAGACGGCGATCAGATAGTGCAGAGCTTCTACGCCATCAGCCCGCTTAAAGCGCCTATGGCCCCGGATTACTCCGAAACCGATTTTGAATACCTGCCCAACGGCGGTTGGGGCGCACCGGCGGCACCGGCCATGTGGACCACCACCTGGGAGACCTTCCAGCTGGAACCCTGGACCAAGGACAATGAATTTAATCGCAAAGACCGCAGCTACGCCGGTTGGCATACCCTGGTGTACACGGTGATGAACAATCGTGTTAAGTATTACGTGGACGGCGAATTAATTGCCGAGCACAGCGACAAGGTCTACCCGGAAGACTTTATGTCCATCAACTTTAACCAGTGGTTTGTACCCAAGGGCGCTGACGGCTCCGATGGCCCCATTGCCTCCAGCGAAACGCGCGAATATCAAGAGGATCTGGACTGGGTATTCCACAGCGCACACATCGCCTTAACCACCG
>CBINKF010000696.1:0-2032 GCA_966251115.1 uncultured Cellvibrio sp. | reverse complement strand
GACGGCGCCTCGCGCACCGCCAACCAGGGCCAGGAACTTATCTCCAAAGCTGTGCGCCGCTTCCAGGACATAGACAAGAGCGTCAGCCAAACCCAGGGCAGTATCGATGACCTGGCCGCGCGCATTAACAGTATCTCTGCCGTAATTTCGGTAATCAGTGAAGTGGCCAATCAAACCAACCTGCTCGCCCTAAACGCCGCCATCGAAGCCGCGCGCGCCGGCGATCAGGGGCGCGGGTTTGCGGTGGTGGCCGACGAGGTGCGCCAGCTCGCGTTCCGCACCACCCAGGCGACCCAGGAGATCAGCGACACCATTACCGCCGTACAAAACTCCAGCCACGTGGCCAAACAGAATATGGATAACATGGTGAGCGAGTTGAAACAGGGCATAGACCAGACCCGCAAAGGTGGCGATATAGTCGAGACAGTGCGCCACGAAACTGAAGATGTTGCCAAGATCGTGGCGCATATTGGCAACTCGCTGATTGAGCACGTGACGGCAAGTAGCCTGATTCTGGAATATGTCACCCATGTGGAGCGCTCCTCCCTGGGTACCAAGGAGGCCGCCCACGGCACCCTGGTAGCGTCGCAGCAAATTCGCGAGGCGTCAGACTCACTCAGTCGCCAACTGGATGGCTTTACCCTCTAAGCGCTTGCAGCAGCGTAGATTTTTTAAGCGACCCTCTAGCTCCCGCAGCACAAATACTGTATAAAAACACAGACTTTGTGACTGCGGAGCCGCTATGCTCACCCATCTGCATATTCAGAATTTTACCCTGGTTGAAGAGCTGGACCTGGACCTGAAGCCCGGTATGACGGTGATTACCGGCGAGACAGGCGCGGGTAAATCCATTCTGCTCGACGCCCTCGGCCAAACCCTGGGCGACAAGGCTGATGCCGACCGGGTGCGCGCCGGCAGCCAGCGCGCCGATATAAGCGCGAGTTTTGATTTAAGCCAGCTGGAGCAGGCGCAGGAATGGCTCGCCAGCCACGACCTGCAACAGGACAACCCGCGCGAGTGCATGCTGCGCCGGGTGATTAGCGCCGACGGCAAGTCCAAGGGCTATATCAACGGCCAGCCCGCCACTTTGCAGCAGCTGCGCACCCTGGGTGAGATGCTGATCGATATCCACAGCCAACACGAACATCAATCGCTGTTAATTAAAGACACCCACCGCCGTTTGGTAGATGAATTCGCTGGCCAAACCGAACTGGCCAAGCAGGTGCGCCAGGCCTTCCGCGAATGGCAGAGCCGGCTCGACCACTTTATCCACCTGCGCGACAACGCCGCCGAGGTCAGCGCCCGCTTCCAGCTGCTCAGCTACCAGGCCAACGAGCTGGAACAGCTCAACCTGCAGCCGGGTGAACTGGCCAAACTCGAAGCCGAACAGCGCAGCCTCGCCAATGCCGAGGACATACTGCGTGGCAGCCAGCAACTATTGGCTTTTTGCGGTGACGAGGAGCAGGGCCTGAGCCTCAACCTGCATCGCGCCCTGCATGTGCTGCGCAGCCTGCCAGAAAAATCCGCCGCCCTCAGCGCCGCCGAAGAGCTGCTCACCAGCGCCCAAATCCAGGTGGAAGAAGCCCAAAGCGAAATCGAGCGGCATATCGACAGCTTTAACCTGGACCCGGAGCGTTTGCAGCAGGTGGAAGAGCGCCTGTCGGCCATCTACGACCTGGCGCGCAAGCACAGGATTCGCGCCGAAGAGCTGCCCGATTTTAGCACCAGGCTGGCGCGCGAGCTGGAACAGCTGGAGGGCGGTGACGCGCGTCTGGACCAGCTTGAACAGCAGGTGGCACAAGCCGAAGCCGCCTACCGGCAACTGGCCGAGCAGCTCTCGGCTAAACGCCACAAAGCGGGCAACAACCTCACCAAACAGGTCAATGAGCAGCTCAAAACCCTGGCCATGGAAAACGCCAAGTTTTCAGTCAGCCTCTTGCCCCTGGGCGACAGGCCCGGCGCCAACGGCTTGGAAGATGTGGAGTTTTTAATCAGCACCAACCCCGGCCAAGCGCCGCGCCCGCTGGCAAAA
>CBINKF010000695.1:0-2036 GCA_966251115.1 uncultured Cellvibrio sp. | reverse complement strand
CCAGCAAAAATGTGCGGCAAGTCTCATTTTGCTTGTATTCCCCCTCACCTGTGCGTATAAGGTGAACTAATGATCTGCTGTTTGACTCATTGATGATTGGATAGGTTTTACATGGCTAACTCATCGCTTCTCTCCCCCTTAAATGCTGTTCTTGATCAATCTTTCTCCTTGCTCTCCCTGGCGCGAGAGCAAAACTGGGAGGTTTTTGAGGTTTTGCTGCAGCAACGCCAGGCGGGCATGAAGGTTTTGGCCGAAAAGGATTATTTAGAAGCTTTGACCAAAGCCGAACTGGATACTGACGCCAAAGAGTTAATCCGCCAGATTCAGGAGCTAAACCAGCAACTCAGTGAATTGGCTTCTAAGAAACGTGATCAGGTGGTGGCGGAAATCCGTCAGCTGACAATCGCCGACAAGGTTGCTGGCGCTTACGGTCAATAATTTGTTGTCTTTCACTTCCTCTTATAACTAATAACTATTCACAAACCCGCCAATTAGTCAAAATAATTTAAAAATAGTTATTACTCCCTTCTAAAGCTACTCCGGTTTTTGTCGATAACCTTTTCAGAAGATCTGAACGCATAAGGCCTCAGGCTTCGTCAGACAAACTCTTTGTTGCGGCTTTGCCTGCGACCAGACCTAAAACCCAGGAGATATACCATGGCTTTAGTGATTAACAGTAACATCGCATCAATTAACGCCCAGCGCCAACTGAGCTCTTCTGGCATGGCTCTGGATCGCGCAACCGAACGCTTGTCGTCCGGTAGCCGTATCAACTCAGCAAAAGATGACGCTGCGGGTCTCGCCATCGGCAACCGCATGACTTCGCAAATTCGCGGCCTTGACCAGGCAGTGCGTAATGCCAACGACGGCGTATCTATGATTCAGACCGCCGAAGGTGCGCTGCAGGAAACCACCAACATTCTGCAGCGTATGCGCGAGCTGTCTGTACAGTCTGCGAACGGTATTTACGCCGACGCCGACCGTAAAACCCTGGATGCCGAAACCCAACAATTGAAGAAAGAGTTGGATCGTATCGCCACTACTACTTCGTTCAACGGTCGCGCACTGTTGGATGGCTCTCTGGGTACTACCAGCCTGCAAGTAGGTGCTCTGTCTAACCAGACTATCAATGTAAAAATCGGTACTTTTAACTCAAGTTCATTGGGTGGCAGTGCCGGCGACCTGGTGGGTGAAGCTTCTACCGGTCTGGCAGCGTTGAGCGCCTTCACCGGTGCGGATGCTGACACCACGCTCTATGTAAATGACGTGGCTCTCAATAGCCTGGCTGACGCCGATGCAGGTACAACCCTGAACCAGAAGCTGGCTAGCATTAACGCCGATCTGGATGGTAAAGGTGCGACCGCGTCTGCACTGGTATCAACCACCGGTAAAGCGGTAGGTGACGGTGTGCTGGTGGCTGGTACAGATACCTTGACTATCACCGTTGTTGATGGCGATAACAACACCCAGACTTACGCGCTGAGTGACACCAACAACATGACTGAGCTGCTGCAAAAAATTAACGATACCACCGGTGTATCAGCCAGCCTGGATGATAGCGGTAAGTTGGTATTGAGCCAGGAAAATGCCGTTTCGATCGTGGTAACTGGTACTGGTACAGTGGCCAAAGACGCCGCGGGTGTGGATGGTACTGAAACAGACACCAATTTCCGCCTGGTATTTACCGATACTAGTGGTACAGGTGCAGGTGTTAAGGTTGAAGGTGCAAATGACGCTGTTGCCTCCGCAACCATGATGACCAATGTTGCGGCACTGGGGTTGGATATCTCTGATAACCTGGGTAATGTCCAGGGTGCCACCAACACCACGCAAAACAAATTGAATGCCGGCGATTTGATTGTCAATGGCGTGTCTCTGGGTGAAGTAGATGCTGGTGCTGATGCGACCGAACAGCGTGATAACCTGATTGAAGCAATCAACAAAGTGAGTAGCCAGACTGGCGTGGTAGCTTTCGCTGGCGACCAGACGGATTCACTTGCACTCAAGTCTACTTCTGGTGAGTTAAGCATTAAATA
>CBINKF010000694.1:0-2045 GCA_966251115.1 uncultured Cellvibrio sp. | reverse complement strand
GTTCATAATTTAAAAACCTCTTTAATAAAAAACGACTATTCGTACTTAAATCGCCAAGCGCGACCTATGCCTGAATTGCGTTTATAAAAACTCATGTGTGGGCCAACGGCGAAACAAAATACTGGCATTGACGCCACCAAAACCAAAGCCATTGGAGAGCGCATATTGGATGGGCATTTGCCGCGCCTTCAGACCCACCAAATTGAGGCCTTGCGCGGCTTCATCCGGGTTGTGCAGGTTAAGGGTGGGCGGCACGGTTTGATCGCGCAATGCAAGCACCGTGAATATAGCCTCAATTCCGCCGGCTGCACCCAATAAATGACCAGTACTTGATTTAGTCGAGCTAATGGCAACATCTGGGTTAACGCTAAACAGCGAGCGGATGGCCGTCAATTCACCCTTGTCACCCACCGGCGTGGAGGTGGCGTGGGCATTAATATGCTGCACTTCAGCCGGCGTGATTTTCGCCTGCTGCAGCGCCTGCTGCATAGCGCGCCTGGCGCCGCTGCCATCCTCCGGGCCGGCGGTTAAGTGGTAGGCATCGGCACTGGTGCCGTAACCGACGAGCTCTGCCAAGGGTTGCGCGCCGCGCGCCAACGCGTGCTCAAGGGTTTCAATCACCAGCAGGCCCGCGCCCTCGGACATCACAAACCCATCGCGGTCGCGATCAAAGGGGCGCGAGGCCTGGGTGGGCTGATCATTAAAGCTGGTGGATAGCGCCCGCGCCGCGGCAAAACAGCCGAGAGTAACCCGATCAATGGCCGCCTCTGTGCCCCCGCAAATGGCGATATCCGCCTCGCCACTTCGAATCAGCCGCGCGGCATCGCCAATGGCTTGCACACCGGCGGCGCAGGCTGTGACGGGTGCGCCAATCGGACCTTTAAAACCGTGGGCAATGGAGATATGGCCAGCGGCCATATTGGCGAGAAAAGACGGCGCGGTGAAAGGTGACAGCCGGCGCGGGCCGCGCTCGTCAGTGGTGCGCACCGCAGCGGCAATAGCACCAAAGCCGCCGACACCTGAGGCGATAATTGTCGCCGTGCGCTCTTGCTGCGCTGCATCACTCGGGTGCCAGCCGGCCTGGGCCAGCGCTTCCTGCGCAGCGATAAGTGCAAACTCAATAAAGCGATCCATTTTTTTGCGCTCTTTGGGCGCAATCACCCGCTCGGGATCATAGCCAGCTTGCGGGTCCTCGGCCAAACTCGGTACTCGCCCGCCGATCAATGTGCCAGTGCCCTCGGTAAACTCGGCGGGCAAGGTGCGTATGCCGGATTGCCCCGCCAGCAGGCGCGACCAAACCGCCTCTGTGCCGCAACCCAAAGGCCCCACAATGCCGGTACCTGTGACTACTATGCGAACTGCATTATCTCTGCTCATAGTTAATTCTCACTGCCAAAAATATAAACACCTGCTCAACTGAGCCTGATCAATTAAGTTTGCTGCTGACATAAAACCTTCTCTCAACAGGCGGACAAGGAAACCAGGGTTAATGAATCTCGCTGGGTTTAATCTTGAACCAGATGGAATACATGGCTGGCAGGAACACCAGCGTCAGTACCGTTCCCGCCAGGGTGCCGCCGATCAGGGTGTAGGCGAGCGTGCCCCAAAACACCGAGTGCGTGAGCGGGATAAAGGCCAGCACCGCAGCCAAGGCGGTTAGGATCACTGGGCGGGCGCGCTGTACGGTTGCTTCTACCACCGCGTCGAAATGGCTCAAGCCGCTGCGCTCGTTGTGGCGAATCTGCCCGATCAGAATCAGGGTGTTGCGCATCAGGATGCCCGACAGCGCAATTAACCCGACCAGGGCGTTAATGCCGAAGGGCTGCTGAAACAAAATCAGGATGGGCACCACCCCAATCAAACCCAGCGGGCTGGTGAGGAATACCATCACCATTTCGGAAATGGAGCGCACCTGCACAATAATAATCAGCAGGGTCATGGCCAACATAATGGGGAAGATCGGCAGCATAGCGGTCATGGCTTTGCCCGACTCTTCAATCGAGCCAGCTTGCTCGATGCTGTAGCCATTGGGCAGCTGGGCGATG
>CBINKF010000693.1:0-2050 GCA_966251115.1 uncultured Cellvibrio sp. | reverse complement strand
TAAGCTTAATTAATACCGAGCGCTGTAAAAAATAGCGCGCTTGAAAAACCCAACCCCCACAGCCATAACCTGCCCGCAGCAAAACGTGCGCAGCAAATCACAAAAGGTAAAATAACCGGCACTATGTAACGAAAATCGTTGCTACAGGCGTAGGGCAATTTGTATCTAAGCGCGATTAAGCTGGCCACCCAAAAGAAGCCGAGCAGGAACAAAGGCAAGTAAGGATTGTAAAACACCTTCCAGGGTTTATCGCTGAGGCTCGCTTTTATTTTGCCAGCCAAATACAACATCGACATTAAAAACAGCAACAAGACACACAGGCCCATGACATAAGCCATGACTGCCTGAAAGCGTCCATCGAAATGAAACTCCCCGGAAATTGACGAGCGCAAAGTGTAGTTCCAGAAATTGCCGCGCCCGACGCTGTCCTCCCAGGCGCTCATCCAGGGTGATGTGAGGAAAGTGGGAATATCCAGCGGCAAAAAGGCTTTGATGTCAGCAGGCACCCTCAGGCCACTGTGTAACCCCCCGGCGTTGGCGATAAGCCAATCCGGCGCTACCCCTTTAAAAAAATAGAAAAGTCTGACCGCAAAACTGGACGCAATCCCCAGCGCAACCACCGCGGAAAAAAGCAGAGTTTCCTTGAAAGCTTTAGCAAAATTTACACCCGAATTTGGCAGTGCACGCAAGGCCACTAACAATCCGGCTGCTGCAATTAACGGTAAGCCATTGCTTTTGCAGAGCATGGCCAGAGCGCAAGCCAGGGCCAGGTAAAACAGGTAGCTCAACCTGTCTGTCATCCGCCAGAGCACCATAAACCACACCGCGACACCGGCACAGGCGTACAAACCCAGGTCATTGCCTATGGTCACCGCGTGCATTACGCCGCCCGGCCAAAAAAACAACGCCATAGACCCCGCGTTAATGGCGCGGTACTGATTGGCCAACACCTTTCGCAATGCACCGGCGGACGCAATTAAAAACACAAACCACAACATCAGACCGTAGACGCGAATCAACTCCGGCTTGGGCAAACCCAACCATTCCGCCCACTGCCAAAACACCGCGCCCCCCAGGTAATACAGCGGTGGATGATAATAAGTCCAACCTTCATTGGGGGCTGGCAAAGCGTGTTTGGTGGCAATATAGCCTATGTAATCATAATGGCCGGAGCCTCCCTGAACATCATAGGCGCGCTCAGTCCAGGGGGTATCTGCCCAATAAAAGGCAATGGCGATCAAAGCGAGGCATAACAGCCATTTTTGCTCGGGCAACAAGCGAAAATCGCGCGCCAGAACCAGCACCAAGGGCAAGAAGCCAAGCATAACCAGCAGCCAAAATGCCATGCTTAGCTGGGGCTTTAAATTGATGCCACCTGGTCCGCCGGCATTATCAAAAACAAAACGTATATCTGCGACCTGGCCATTGTGAAGATAGGGGGAAAAGTCGTACTCGAAGCCTCTGCCATAATCCGACAAGCCAGCGCCAATAGCCGATAAATCCAGCGGTTGGTTGTTAACACTTATTGCACGCAGGTTATCATCGGGAATAATTCGCCAGATTCTCGGTGTGAAAAAATTTACGTTCAGCCGAAGATTTACCTGGTTGCCAAAACTGCGTCCCTGAAAGCTCCAGGGCAACTCTATAGGTGCCATTTTCGCACCGTGATGTGACCCGCTAACCACCAGGGGTGGAGGGAAGATGAACTTGAATATGAGGGAGACAAAAACCAAAGAAAGAAAAGCCGCACCCAGGGTGCGGCTGAATTTGAATTTACGCATTGTTTTGCTTCGTTTCGTGATATTCCTGTTCAGAGTTAATTGACCAGAGCACCGAGCGCGATGAGCTAGATGGGTCGATAATACACTTCACCGCCTCCATAGCAGTAAGCATAGAATGATCCTGATTGTTATATCTGTGCTGGCCGTTGCGGCCAATACAATACAAATTGGGAATAGTATCGAGGAAGGCTTTAAGGGTGTCGAATTCGTTGTAGGTGCCAAAGTAGGCAGGGTACGCCTTTTCAATGCGAATACGACAGGTGTCCACT
>CBINKF010000692.1:0-2051 GCA_966251115.1 uncultured Cellvibrio sp. | reverse complement strand
GACACCAATAGTGATTGCGTTTTTTTGCGCAATTTAAATCCAACGCAACGAATGGAAATTGGTTATGAATAACAACAAACTGATCATGCCGCGCCGTCTGCTGGGAATTTCCAGCGTGATGTTCGCCTGTCTCGGCTTTACTGCTGCGGCGCAAGCCGTGGTTTTTCAAGCGGAAGATTACAATGCCTTTTATGACACAACACCGGGTAACTCTGGCGGTGCTTATCGCGGCGATGCTGTAGATATTGAGGGCACTACAGATTCCGGCGGTGGTTACAACGTCGGTTGGATCGAAGCTAACGAATGGTTGGTGTACAACAATTTTGTGGTGCCCAGCAATGGCAGCTACACCGTAAAAATGCGCGTGGCCAGCCCCAGCGGCGGCACCGCTTCTGTAGACTTAAACGCGGGTTCAATTGTACTGGGCGATTTTGCGATTCCCGCTACTGGCGGCTGGCAAACCTGGACTACAGTCACCAAAACGGTAAACCTCAGTGCCGGCACCTATAACCTGGGCGTATTTGCCAAAACAAACGGTTGGAATTTTAACTGGATTGAAATTACATCCAACGGCAGCAGCGGTCCCGTATCTGCGTACCAACACTGCGATTTCGGCGGTTGGAAAGCCTCGCTGGATGTAGGTTCCTACAACCTTGCCGCTTTGCAAGCGCGCGGCTTTGTAAATGATGACGCTTCATCGCTGCAAGTAGCATCCGGTTATGAGGCTGTACTTTACAAAGACAACAACTTCACCGGTGCCTCTGTTGTAGTTAAAGCCACCGACAACTGCCTGGTTAACGAAGGCTTCAACGATAACGTCACGTCTATTGTTGTGCGTCCAGCGACTAACGGTAACCTGGTATGGAGCGATGAATTCGACTCAATCAATACTGGCAACTGGAGCTTCGAAACCGGCGGCGGAGGTTGGGGCAACAGCGAGCTGGAATATTACACCAACGGCCAAAACGCCAGCATCCAATATGACGGTACCGCAGGCAGCAATGTATTGGTATTGGAAGCACGCAAAGAGAATCCAGCCAACTACAGCTGCTGGTACGGCTATTGCCAGTACACCTCCACCCGTATGAATACCTCGGGTAAAAAGACTTTTAAATGGGGACGTATGGAAGCGCGCATCAAACTGCCGCAAACCCAGGGTATTTGGCCAGCGTTCTGGATGCTTGGCTCCAACATTGGCTCTGTAGGTTGGCCAACTTCGGGTGAAATCGACATTATGGAGCACGTTGGTTATGAGCCTAACACTACCCACGGTGCCATTCACGGCCCTGGTTACTCAGGTAACACGCCTTTTACGGGCGCATTCAATATGGGTCAAGTGGTAAGCGCTGGCTATCACGTGTTTGCGGTGGAGTGGAACACCAATGGCATCACCTGGTATGTAGACGGCAACCAATTCTATTCTGTCACCCGCAGCCAGGTACAAGCCTACGGCAACTGGGTTTACGACCAACCTTTCTTCATCATTCTCAACCTGGCCGTAGGTGGCAGCTGGCCAGGTAGCCCGGATGGCAGCAGCAGTTTCCCGCAGCGTATGTATGTGGATTATGTGCGCGTTTATCAATAAGTAATAAATGCAATAAGCGTTAATGTGTAAACAAAACAGCCGGCATTTGACGGCTGTTTTGTTTAAGGGATTACATATCCCAGTTGAAGGAGGATGTTATTGTCTTTCCTCCAATGGTGAGTTGTGCTTGTTGCTCATTAACCAAAAGACTAAAGTCTGCGATTCCTGAATTACCTGATTTATGGGTAAGAACTAATATTTTGCGCTGTGTATCGAAGGTTTCTATATGCCATTCGTTGCTGGGGAGTTGTACGCCTCTTGAGTCGGCAGGGTTGTGGAACCGAATGGCTGCTATAACTGGAATGCTATCCGTGCCTATTTCCAAGTCTATCCAATAATCACCACCCTCAAACGAAAGCGTCGAACTGGCAAATGCCCATTGGCTTACAAGCCAGAGGAATAATGTTGCCGTGAACTTCATTCGTTAGGTTGTGTCATTTGAGTGGCTCGATTGATCTGGCAGGCT
>CBINKF010000691.1:0-2055 GCA_966251115.1 uncultured Cellvibrio sp. | reverse complement strand
TGGCAGCGCCGCCTTTTCACAGGCAGTTAAGTTAGCCTGTGTCTCGGGTTTTATCACTCCGCTGCTGATAAGGAGCCTCCGCTATAAATATTGCTGCAAACTCCTGTAGAATTTTGGCTGGATTTTAATGAGTTTGCTGCGATGCCCCCATTGCCCACCCAAGCCCCCCGAATTCTACTGGTAGAAGATGAAAGCTCCATCGCCGAGAGCCTGGAATTTGTTTTGCAAAATGAGGGTTTTACCACCCATTGGGAAAACCTGGCGGGCAATGCGTTGAGCTATTTGCAAACGCACCCTGCGGCTCTGGTGATTCTGGATGTGGGCCTGCCCGATATGACTGGCTTTGAGGCCTGCAAACAACTGCGCAAATTCTCCGAGGTGCCGGTGATGTTTTTAACGGCCCGTGGCGATGAGTTGGATCGCGTGGTGGGGCTGGAGATAGGCGCGGACGATTATGTGGTTAAACCTTTTAGCCCGCGTGAAGTGGCTGCGCGGGTTAAGGCCATTTTAAAACGCATGCGCCCTGTGGAGCAGGCATCCACACCTCAAGCACAATCAATGCATAAGACGTCAAACCCTGAATTTGTCATAGAGGACGCGGGTAAAACGATTATTTATCGCCAGCAAACCTTGGCGCTTACACGCTTTGAATATGTGTTGTTACACACACTGGTGTCGGCCCCTGGTCGGGTATTTAGTCGCGAACAACTGTTGGATGCCCTGGGCATTGCCAGTGAAGCCAATTACGATCGCAGTATCGATGGTCACATTAAAACCCTGCGCGCCAAGTTGCGCGCTATTGCGCCAGATGCAGAGCCCATTAAAACCCAGCGCGGTTTTGGTTACGTCTATCAGCCAGAATAATGTCAGGTAAAAAGTATCGTGTCTTTGAGTGCGCGCATTTTTATTGTCTATATGCTCTTTGTCAGCGTCTGCGGTTATTTTGTGCTGCATACGGTGATGGAGGAGATCAAACCCGGCGTGCGCCAATCCACCGAGGAGACACTGGTGGATACCGCCAATCTGCTCGCGGAATTTCTGCGCGAACCACTGCTGCAACATCAGCTGCAATCGCCCAATATCCAAAATATTCTGGCGGCCTATGGCCAGCGCGATCCGGGTGCGCGTATTTGGGGCGTACAAAAAAATGGTGTCAGCCATCGCATTTATGTCACCGATAAAAACGGCATAGTACTGTTGGATTCCCAAGGCTTGGCAGTAGGGCAGGACTACTCGCGCTGGAACGATGTTTACTTAACCCTGCAGGGGAAATACGGTGCGCGCTCCAGCACCGAAATCCAGGGCGACAAAAATTCCACGGTAATGTATGTGGGTGCACCTATTAAAAATGGGCGCGACATTATTGGCGTGGTGTCAGTGGCCAAACCCAATCGCGCGCTGCAGCCCTATATTGAGCGCACCCAAAAACGCCTTGCGCTGATGGGCGGTGGGTTAATCCTGTTGGGCTTGATCTCCGGCGCTTTATTTTCCTGGTGGCTCAGCCGCGAATTGCGTCGCTTGCGTCAGTATGCCGGTGATTTAACCCAGGGTAAAAAGGTGGCTATGCCGCACTCGCTGATTCACAGTGGAGAACTGCATCAACTGGCGCTGGCCCTGAGCAGTATGCGCGCGCAATTGGACGGTAAAGCCTATGTGGAGCGCTATGTGCAAACTTTGGCCCATGAGCTTAAAAGCCCGCTCACCGGTATACATGCCGCGGCTGAGTTGTTGCAATCGCCCATGGCACCGGAGCAGCAGCAGAAGTTCGTTGGCAATATTTTTAGTGAAAGCCTGCGCCTGCAGCAGTTGATCGAGCGATTGCTTAAACTGTCACAATTGGAGCAGCAGCAGGTTCTAGAAAAGCGCCAACCTCTTTTGCTGAATAAGTTGGTGGATGAGCTGGTGGCTTCTGCAGGTGCGCGACTCGAAAAAGGTCAGGTGCAGCTGGTGCAAGAGGTAGATGGCGAGTTACAGCTAGAGGGTGATGAATTTTTGCTCAAGCAGGCTGTTGCCAATTTGCTGGATAATGCCCTGGATTTCACCCCGGCGCAGGGG
>CBINKF010000690.1:0-2056 GCA_966251115.1 uncultured Cellvibrio sp. | reverse complement strand
GTAGTGGCGGGCGATCCCAAGCAATTGCCGCCCACCAGTTTTTTTGGCACCGGCCAAAATGCCGAGCTGGAGGACGAAGAGGAGATGGACCTGGAGTCGGTGCTCGACGAACTGCTGGGCGCCAATCTGCCCAGCGTCAAACTCGCCTGGCACTACCGCTCGCGCCACGAAAGCCTGATCAGTTTCTCCAACCACAGCTATTACCAGGGGGAACTGGTCAGCTTCCCCGCACCTGTCACCCGCGATGAGGCGGTGCGTCTGGTGGCGGTAAATGGCGTTTATGAACGCGGCGGCAACCAGACCAATCGCATCGAGGCGGAAGCCATAGTGGCCGAGATTCAGGGGCGCCTGGGCGATCCGGAGAAAGCCAAGCAAACCCTGGGGGTAGTCACCTTTAACCAAAAGCAGCAGACCCTGATTTTGGATTTACTGGAGCTGGCGCGCGCCGCCAACCCCGAGTTGGATAAGGCCTTCGCCGAGGATTTAATCGAGCCGGTATTTGTTAAAAACCTGGAGTCGGTACAGGGCGACGAGCGCGATGTAATTCTGTTCAGCACCACCTTCGGCCCGGACGCCGAGGGCGGTTTGACCATGAACTTTGGCCCGCTCAACAAAACCGGGGGCGAGCGCCGCTTGAATGTGGCCATTACCCGCGCGCGCCAGGAGCTGCTGGTATTTAGCAGCCTCAAGGCGGAGCAAATCGACCTGCGCCGCACCCAGGCCCTGGGCGTGCGCGACCTCAAACGCTTTTTGGAATTTGCCGAGCGCGGCATAGGCGTGTTGGGCGAGGGGCTGCAAAAAAACAGCGGCGACTTTGCCTCATCACTGGAGCGCTGCCTGGCGCAGGACCTGGCCGCCAAGGGCTGGCAAGTTCACCCGCAGGTGGGTGTATCGCGCTTCCGCGTGGAGCTGGCCGTAGTCGACCCGCGCGCGCGCGACCGCTACCTGGCGGGTATTGAGTGTGATGGCGCCAGCTATCAAAACTCCGCCACCGCGCGCGACCGCGAACTGGTGCGCGAAGCAGCCCTGCGCGGCCTCGGCTGGCAACTGCTGCGCTTCTGGTCGCGCGACTATTGGCTCGATCGCCAGGGTGTAGTTGACAAACTCGACGCAGAATTGCGCCAACTGCTCGAATAATTAAACTGCTTTAGCGCGCACAAAAAAGCCGCTGTTTTGCAGCGGCTTTTTTATTTGTCGGAAATTATTTAACGCGTTACACGTTAAACAAAAAGTGCATGACATCGCCATCCTGCACCACGTATTCCTTACCTTCTTTGCGGCTCTTGCCGGCGGTTTTCGCGCCCTGATCACCTTTGTATTGCACAAAGTCTTCATAGGCGATGGTTTCGGCGCGGATAAAGCCACGCTCAAAGTCGGTGTGAATAACACCGGCGGCTTGCGGCGCGGTGGCACCAATCGGAATAGTCCAGGCGCGCACTTCTTTTACGCCAGCGGTAAAGTAGGTTTGCAGGCCGAGCAGTTGGTAACCGGCGCGGATTACGCGATTGAGTCCCGGTTCTTCCATGCCCATTTCATCGAGGAATTCTTTTTTGTCATCACCTTCCAGCTCGGCAATGTCGGCTTCCAGTTTGTTGCAGATGGGCACTACCACGGATTTTTCTTCCGCGGCGATTTTGCGCACTACATCCAGATGCGGATTATTTTCAAAACCGTCTTCAGCCACGTTGGCGATGTACATGGTGGGCTTGAGGGTGAGCAGGTTCACTTCCTTCAGCAGCGCCACTTCGTCCTTGTCCAAACCGAGCGAGCGCAGTGGCTTGGCTCCGTTGAGGTGGGGCAGGGTTTTTTCCAGCACCGCTTTAATGGCGACGGCGTGCTTGTCGTTGCCCTTGGCCAGCTTGGCGTAGCGGTTGATGGCTTTTTCCACGGCTTCCAGGTCGGCCAGCGCCAATTCGGTGTTGATCACGTCTATATCGGCCGCCGGGTTAACACCGTTGGCCACGTGGATCACATTGTCGTCGTCAAAGCAGCGCACCACGTGGGCGATGGCGTCTGTCTCGCGGATATTGGCGAGGAACTTGTTGCCCAGGCCTTC
>CBINKF010000689.1:0-2058 GCA_966251115.1 uncultured Cellvibrio sp. | reverse complement strand
GCTTAAAAAACCACCACCCCTGGCGCACGGCTTGTCCGACTTGGTTGATTACGAATATGGTGTTGTTCAAATAGCTCAGGGATGCCGGTACTTTTGGCTATCCGGCCACTCCGGGCTTATGGGGCAGGCAGCTTATTTTGACTATCATCCTGGCGATGGTAGTGTGAGGTTGGCTTATTCTCAATAGTGCGCCTTAATAGGCGGCGAAAGTATATATTTAACTAATGACTTTGAAGTCTAGGAAAGCTCGTCTATATTTGAATTAAGATTTTTGTTAACTGCCTTGGGCAGTTATATATGGATTTATCATCTACGGACTTACCCCTGTCGCTGTTTTATCTTGTTTACTAAGAGGCTTAAATATGAAACGTGATTCTGGCTTTACCCTGATTGAGCTGATTGCGGTTATCGTTATCCTGGGTATTTTGGCTGCTACCGCACTGCCAAAATTTGTGGATTTATCCGATGCGGCCAAACAGGCGTCCACCCAGGGCGTTGCGGGTGCTTTGGGCAGTGCTGCTGCGTTAAACCATGCCTCTACCATTGCTAAAGAAGCCGGCTTGGCCGATGCCACCCCTGCGCCCGTTACCATAGCAAATTGCACCGATGTTGGCCCCTTGTTGGATGGTGGTCTCTCCTCAGATTACAGTATTACATCTGCCGCAATTGCGGATGGTGCCAGCGCCAGCTGTGTTGTTGCTCGCGCCGATGACGCAACCGTAACCGCCAACTTCACAGCTTTTGGTGATACGCCCTAATGCCATGACCCCTCCCTTGCAACGCAGGCACCTTTTTAAAGGCTTTACCCTGATTGAACTGCTAAGTGTTATGGTCATTGTGGGGATAATGTCGGTTGTGCTTATGAGCCGTCTGGGAGGGACAACCACTGCCCATTTACTTGGAGGCCGCGATGACGTAATCGCGGCCTTGTCTTTTGCGCAACAGACTGCCATGGCGCGCGATGGTATTTCGGTGGTGTTTACCAACCACAGCGTCAGTGTTAATGAAAACGGTAACCCTATAACGCTGGTTGGCAGCAATTATTATCCGCTCTCGCTGCCCTCCGATATCAGTATTGCTGCCAGTGCCAATCAATTCGTGTTTGATCGCTTGGGGCGAACTACACCAGGAAGCGTCATCCTGAATGGATCTGGCGCTAGCGGCGGAGCCTCGGCAACTATTCAAATCGATGCCAGTGGTTATGCTTATGCTAATTAAGCGCCTCGTTTCAAATTCAAACTCCAGGTGTTTGCATCAAATTGGTGTAACACTGATTGAACTGTTGGTATTTATTGTGGTTATCAGTTTGGCATTGTTGGCCCTGGTGAGTGTCTTCAGGCAGGCCACATTGACCAATGCCGACCCCTTAATTCAAACGCGCGCTCTTGAACTGGCGCAGTCGCAACTGGATGTGATATTCGGTTTGAAATATGACGCCAATACGCCCACCGGAGGAATCCCTGCTTGCTCAAGTAACGGGAGCAGTTCGGTATGTAACAATACCACCGATTCGGATATGAATGATGTGGATGATTACAACGGCTGGAGCGATCAACCATTCCCAGGCTATAACCGCAGCGTGACTGTCTCTACCCAGAACAATATTAAAACCATCAGCGTAGTGGTAACTGCACCTACGGGGGTTAGCCTCACGCTCTCGGCGCAAAGGGCGAATTTCTAATGTATCGCCCCCAGCTGAAAAAATGTGGTAGCGGCAAAGCTGTGGGCGGCTTTACGTTAGTTGAATTGATTGCGGTCATTGTCATACTGTCTATTCTGGCCAGCATGGGTGCTTCCTTTGTGGTCAACATCATGGACTCTTATCAGGCGACTCAAAGGCGCGCGCTTTTATTGAATAAAGCCAGACCGGCGCTGGAGCGCATCACCCGACAACTGCGCGGCGCCTTACCCTATTCAGCGCGCTTGGCTGCGGGCGGGCGCTGCATTGAGTTTGTGCCTATTGCTGCGGGCGGGAGTTATCTGGATGCCGTACCTGATCTGGCAAACGGTGCTGATGACGATTCGAGTGTTGCTGATCGATGACCACCATATTGTTCG
>CBINKF010000688.1:0-2059 GCA_966251115.1 uncultured Cellvibrio sp. | reverse complement strand
CCTCGTCGCGGCCATAGACAACTTGGGTGGCCATACCCCAGGCATTGATTTCTGCAGCCAAACCGTGCGCATTACTCTCGGGCAAATCCACCAGCAAAATGCGCTTGCCTTCCAGCTTGTGGTCCGAACCAAAGCGCCGCTCTTCGTGGGAGACCACTTGCAAATTCAGGGTAATAAAAATGCGGTTGCCGCGATTTTTTTCCACGCGCAAATTAATACTGCCCCCCATGCATTCGGCCAGCCCCTTGGAGATGGCAAGCCCGATGCCACGCTGAACAGACTCGCGCGAATCATCGCCACTGGTCACAGTTAAACGGCTATCGGCCGGCTTTTCACTATCGCTGATAACCAGGTGCAGCTGCCCATAATCGTCCTGTTCCTGCTCAAATCTGGCCTCGACAAACACATGATCGATACGCGTCGATTTAAGGGCGTGAATCATCAGGGTGTTCAGAATCTGATTCATCCGCTGCACATCGCCCTTGACACGCAGGGGCATGGCCGGGTCAAACAGATAATAGAGCTCTATGCCCTGCTGGTGCGCATCGAGCGAAAAGTCCTGAATAAATTTTTCCAGCACCCGGCGCAAATCAAATTCGACCGGTTCCAGCAGCAGCGAGCGGGTGGTAATTTTGGAAAAATCCACCACGTTATTCACCAAATCAATTTGGCGGCCGGCGGCTTTGGTGGACATGGTCAAGAGTTCGCGGTGATGCTCCGACAATTGGCTTTCGTCAATTAACGACAGCGTACTTAGGACATCGCTGATTGACGAGCGAAACTCCTGGCCTAAGTTCACCAGAAACTCATTTTTCAATTCCAATTGAGCCTGGGACGAGCGCTTTTCATTCTCCAGGCCCAGCGCGCGCTCGCGCAGTGCAAACATGGCTTCAAGTCGCTCCCAATATGCCATGGATGTCGCCCTGCCCTGGTAGCTGAGCATGGCAAAGAAGGTGAGCATAATAAACCCGTAGAGAACGCCATCGGCATTGCCAAGGAGCAGCGCCGTGAGCGCTGCGGGCACCTGCCCTATGGCGAGGTAGAGGATAAGAAAATTGCGGTAAGGCGCAAAAACATTGGCAACACTGGAGTAAAACACCACCGAATACAGCCACATAATCAGGGTTTCATCGCGCATGCCTTTTATCCAGGTCAGGGTGACCAGAATAATGCTCCACCAGGCGGCGCCAATACAGGACGCGAGGAAGTACTGGTTGCGCCAGCGCGCCGGCGCGCGCGCGTAGAGGCTATCAAAACGAAATAAATAATAACTGCGCCAAAGGGTTACCAGGAGCAACCCGGTTACCAGGACTATCGCTGTGTTGTGCTGCTGGCTTTGAAAATCACCAAAGGCGAGGCAGAGCACAAACACAAGGAAATTAAGTACCAGACCACGGCGACTGTATTTGGCCACCCTGGCATCTGTCTCGCGCATTATCGCCCGGTCTTTCTGGACTTTGGAGACAGGTACAAAAAACTGGAACATAGGCTACCCGGTGAACTTAGTTAGATGAGTGGTGGATTATTGCTCAAGCAGATGAACCGCAATTTCCTTGAACACAAACACCATAATCGCCAGGCCCAAAACCCCAAAAAGCACAAAGGTGCCCAGACGACCAGCTTTAGATTTTTTGGCGAGATCCCAGATGATAAAAAACATAAACACAACCAGTCCGATTGTGCATATATACATAGACCAGGTTTCAAATTGCTCAACATTCATACCAAACATGCCCTGGGCAGTAGACGGGGGCGACATTCTAACCAAAAGCCAGGGCCAAGTTTAGGTTTTGGCAAACTGAAACCCGCTGCGGGAAATTAGAGTGCCCGGATCAGTTTGGGCAGCACCTCAAATAAATCGCCCACCAGACCGTAGTCTGCCAGCTGAAAAATGGGCGCGTCAGGATCTTTGTTAATCGCCACTATAACCCGCGAATCGCGCATGCCCGCCTGATGCTGCACGGCTCCGGAGAGCCCTACCGCAATATAAAGATCTGGGGCGACAACCTTTCCGGTTTGACCGACCTGCTGGTCATTGCTGGCAAACCCGGCATCCACC
>CBINKF010000687.1:0-2061 GCA_966251115.1 uncultured Cellvibrio sp. | reverse complement strand
CTGGGGGTGCGATTGGCAATAACCACCCGCCCCGGCTGCTCTTCCAGCAGCGGCTGCAGAATACCGCGCACGGCGCCGCCGGCACCCAGAATCAACACCCGTTTGCCTTCGATCTCCCAGCCGAGATTGTGCATATCGTGGATCATGCCTATGCCATCGGTGTTGTCGCCAAGAATGCTGCCATCGCTGCGCTTGGCCAAAAAATTTACCGCGCCGGCGCGCTGGGCGCGAGCGGTGAGTTCCTGCGCAAAGCCATAGGCATCGAGCTTAAAGGGCACAGTGATATTGAGCCCGCGACCGCCCTGGTCAAAAAACGCCTGGGCTGCCTGGCTGAAGTCGCCCTCGTTGACCAACTGCTTGTTGTAGTGCATATCCTGGTGGGTTTGTTCGGCGAACATGCGGTGAATAGCAGGGGATTTGCTGTGATTGATAGGGTTGCCGAACACGGCGTATAAATCTGTCATGGTAATTCCGTAAAGCCAATGTGATGGGCAGACATCTTGTTATTGATGATGGCGCCCCCGGTCAGTGGGGCGCAGTCTGCACCGGGTTTATTTCACCCAATCGCGATGGGGCAAGAATTTTTCGTACAGCTCGGCCTCGGCCGAGCCAGGTTCCGGCTGGTAGTTGTACTCCCAGCGCACCAGGGGCGGCAGGGACATGAGTATAGACTCTGTGCGCCCGCCCGTTTGCAGGCCGAACAGGGTGCCGCGGTCGTAAACCAGATTGAACTCCACGTAACGGCCGCGGCGATAGAGTTGGAAGTCGCGTTCGCGCGGGCCATAAACAGTGTTTTTGCGCGCCGCGACTATGGGCTGGTAGGCGGGCACATAGCTGTCGCCCACGGCGCGCATCAAGGCAAAGCTGTGATCGAAATCCTGGGCGTTGTAGTCGTCAAAAAACAGGCCGCCGACGCCGCGCGCCTCGCCCCGGTGCTTAAGGAAGAAGTAGTCGTCACACCACTTTTTAAACTTGGGGTAAACATAGTCGCCAAAAGGCTGGCAGGCATTTTTGGCGGTCTGGTGCCAGTGCACGCAGTCCTCCTCGTTGCCGTAGTAGGGGGTGAGGTCGTAGCCGCCGCCAAACCACCAGACAGGCGCGGCGCCCTCTTTCTCCGCAATAAAAAAACGCACATTGGCGTGGCTGGTGGGCACATAGGGGTTGTGCGGGTGGATGACCAGCGAAACACCCATGGCCTCAAACGCGCGCCCGGCCAGCTCCGGCCGGTGGGCGGTGGCCGAAGCGGGCATCTGGGTGCCGTGCACATGGGAGAAGTTGACGCCGCCCTTTTCAATCACCTTGCCATCGCTGATAACGCGCGAGCGACCGCCACCACCTTCGGCCCGCTCCCAGGTATCTTCGATAAAGCCGGCACCACCGTCTTCGGCTTCCAGCGCCTGGCAGATGCGGTCCTGCAAATTCAGCAAATAGGTTTTTACCGCAGCTTTGTCGGGGGCGTGGTGGCTCATGGGGAATCCTTAGCGGGAGGGTGAAAGGGTGGTGGTTAAGCCCCGTTGGTAACCGGCGCGGGTAACCGGCGCGCTATTTTGCGACCTATTTTAACTGGATAGGGGCTGCCCTGGGAAACCAAAGCGGCGCCAAGTTTGATTTTTATCAGACCTGTGGAGGATCGATTAACTTGGCCGCATTATCTGGCCGGTAAGCAGGTCGCGGATCTCCGAGGGGTTGGCGCGCTGGCCAACGGCGCCATTGCTGACACCATCCAATTGGTCGCCAAAGTAGCGGCGCACCTGGTGAATATCGCGCGCTGGCGCCAAGCCGGCCGGGTTGCAGGAGGTAGACACTATGGGGCCGTCAAAGGCGCGGCACAGGCCAGCGGCGACCGGGTGATCGGTGACGCGCAGCGCCACTGAGCTAAAGTCCCCGCTGATCCAGTCCGGGATTAAACCCGTGTTGGGCACCAGCCAGGTGACTGGACCGGGCCAGGAGTTTTTTAGCTTTTGGCGCTGAAGGTCGTCCAAATTAGCCAAAAATGGTTCGAACTGGTGAATATCTGCCGCAATCATGATCACGCCCTTGGCCACCGGGCGATTTTTTAAC
>CBINKF010000686.1:0-2062 GCA_966251115.1 uncultured Cellvibrio sp. | reverse complement strand
TGCCTCAGGAGCCTGGCCGTCAGGTCTGCCCATGGGGTGATCTGGTTTGCAGGCCAGCCCTTGCAGGTTCAGTTCGGGGGGCGGTGTTACGCAAGTTCCGGTTATGGTGTCATTGTGGCGTCCGGTAAAACTACAGCTGTCACCCTGCTGGAGTTGGCTGCAAGCGGCCAGCGCTTCCTGGGGGATGCGCATTGGCCTGTGCTGCTCCTTCGATGACTGAGCCAAAGCATAACTGGTGGCGAGTAGCAGACTGAGTAAAGCGAATGTCTTGGTAATAATTTTATTTGATTGCATAGCAAGTGTTCCTATAGTTAATAATATCCGCAACGGCTTAACTGAGACGCAGCTTATCTGCACTTAGTTCGTAGACCCTATCCGGAACCATAATTGTTGAACAGTTGCAGGCGAAGAAATCAGCCGCATTTTCATATCCTACTTATAAGAGAAATTAAATGGATAAGCTGGTATTAAGTTTTAATGATGTTCCCCTCATCTTAATTATTTTTCAAAGTGTGCTATTTGCAATTTTATTGCTGGTAGCCAATGCACCTCGACCCTTAGCCAATCGCTTTCTCGCACTGTTTATTCTTGCGCTGGGTATAGATGCGCTGGATAGTCTGATTTATTGGAGCCCCAGTATTAAGCTGGCCTACTTAAAAGGGTGGGTAAATATTTTTTATTACCTGAAATTTAGTGTTTACCTGGCCGCACCCATGTTGTTTTTTTATGTGAAGTTCACACTCTTTGCCGATGCCAAATGGCGCCGGCGCGACTGGTTGCACTTGGCCCCGCTGGGGCTGTTTGTGTTGCTGATGCTGGGTGTGCGCGCGAGCCTGGGGCCGCAGGGATTGACGCGCGGTATCGTGGAGTTTGGGCTGCTCTACCACAATCCCTTTTACCACACGCATTTGCTGGTGCGGCACTTTTTGTACCTGGGTTATGGTGTTGCCTGCATTCTTATGCTGCGCAATTACCACCAGTTAATAAGGCAGCAGTATTCCAATATCGAGAAAATCGACAAGCTGTGGTTATTTATGTTGGTGGGAGGCTTTCTGCTGATTTGGGTGTGGGTCTTTGTGTCCTATCTGCTGACCCTGTTCAATACTTCGCCCTGGCTGGGTAATGTCATAGGTATCTCGGGTAACTTTTTCAGTTTTGTGTTCGTCAACACCCTTGTGTTTTATACCCTCGCTCAATCCAGTCCGGGGGTGAAATCCATAGTGTTGGAAGGCGATGAGATTACTCAATCCTCATCATCAATAGAAACCCAGGCACCTCAAGAGCGACAGGATGAATGGCTGGTTCCGCTGCTGACCAAGGCCATGGAGGAGGATATGTTGTTCCTGGAGCCAGAGCTAACTCTGGAACAATTGGCGAGCCATGTCGCGGTATCCCCCAGGCGTGTGTCCCAGGCCATTAATCGCTACTTTGAACAAAACTTTTTTGATTTTGTTAACCGCTACCGTGTGGAAAAGGCGGCGCAAATGCTGCGCGCCAACCCCCAGGGTTTGGCCATGCTCGACCTGATGGCGGAGGCGGGTTTTAACAGCAAGTCCACCTTTTATCGCGCCTTCAAAAAGCAACTGGGCGCTTCCCCCAGTGATTACCTCTCAACCCTGCCGGGCTAAAAGCGCCCAATCTGCGATCAGGCAGCTCATTGTCACTGTCCCAGTTTGCCGGTAAAAAGCTGGGACGGTGCGCAGTCAAAAATTGGAACCTTCTTAAAAGCCTATATTTTTCAATTGGTTATATAAATCTACCCAAGCCGCTTGGCCGCCCAAGGCAATCTGGGATTCCTAACAAGCGTCACCGACGTTTATTGGGGCGACAGCGGCTGGCGGGCTACCTAGCATAGTTAATGGATCAGTTCAGAGATGGGACGCTTTAGCGTATTGGCCGGGACGGCTATCAACCTGTAATCCTTCTAACCGCAATAACAATAATTGGAACTTTACTATGAAAAAACTCAGCAAATGGCCCGCCCGGCTATGGGCTTATGGTTTCGGTCTTTTACTTCTCGCCTGGGGCGCTTTAGGTCAGGCGCAAACCAGCTTTACCCAGG
>CBINKF010000685.1:0-2067 GCA_966251115.1 uncultured Cellvibrio sp. | reverse complement strand
GAATTACTCAATTAGCCCAGGCAGGCGCGCCTGGATAAATGTATCCATATAATTTTTGCGCTCACCCAAAATGCGCGGATAGGCGACTCGCTCATCCGGCATCCAGGTAATTGCATTGGTGTAGCCATTACCGGCAAAGCCATTTAAGCGAACCGGGTTAAGCAGCGGATTGGCAAATACTTTTTCCGGGGCGACAAAAGTCCAGCCCCTGGCCTGCAAGCGATCGGTAAGTGCCAAAATAAAATACGCAGCCAGGTCATTTTCCTGTAGTAACAACACCTGCGGAGGGCTGTAACCGAGCATTAAAAACGCCTGATCACTTTGTTGATTTAACATCTGCTCCGCCAAATCCACATAGGCAGTTTGCAAGGCCTCCATGTCAACCCGGCGATTGTTTTGAATTTTTTGTTGGTAAAGTTGATTCAGGTAGGCATCCGCACCGCGCAGCGGGCTGTTGCTAATAAAGGTTGGCTTAAACTTTCGATCGCGCAAAAAATTTTTTAACCCAGCCTGCAATACCGGGTCGCCAAACTCGTTTAAGTAAGAAAAGTGAATGTGTTTTTTGTATCCTGAATAGCGGCGCAAAATCCGGTCAGCTTTGAGAATACCTATTTCATAGGCATAGAGATCCGCCTTGGTTTCCAGGTTGTGAAAATGCCCGGCATTTACCAGCAGATTGCCAGTTTGCGAATAAAGCGCCAGCGCTTGACGCCCTTTGTCGCCCAGGCCGCGAGTTTGAATAAGGAACATGGCCTGGGGTACGGCGGCGGTGGCCAGGTTACGCACCAGCATTTGCGAGCGCGCCAGGCTGTCCAGGCTGGATGAGGGCTGCAGGCAATCCTCAAAGGCTATGATCAGGTCACGCGCGCTTGCACACTGTCCCAGCCCAATCAGCACCAGGGTCAGCAAAATTTGTTTCAGCACAGACTCACTCCTCGCCAACTGGCCAACCCCTGGGGTGTTGGCTGTTATTGAATTTCATAGAGTTCCAGCGGTAAATCGTCTGGATCTTTAAAAAAGGTAAAACGCTTGCCAGTGTATTCGTCTGTGCGAATGGCTTCCACCTCAACCCCCTGGGATAGCAACCATTTCACACTTGCCTCCAAATCCCGCACCGCGAATGCCAGATGGCGCAAACCGCAGGCCTCGGGCCGGGAGGGCCGTTCTGGAGTATTGGGAAAGGAGAAGAGTTCCAGCTGCGAACCGTCGGCCAGGGCCAGGTCCAGCTTGTAGGAGTCGCGCGTCGCGCGGTAATTCTCGGCCAGCACCTGCAACCCCAAAACTTGCGTGTAAAAGGCTTTGGAGCGCGCGTAATCACTGCAAATGATGGCCACATGGTGCAAACGATGGAGTGCTATGGGGTTCATAAAAAATATTGCTAAAAGTTAAACCTCATCTGGCTCAGCCCAGTGGACTGCCCGCTTTACGCAAGTTTACCTGTTGCTGCCTCCTGTTAAAAACTCGCTGGTGTAGTATAAGTCAACCTGACAATAAGAAAGACAACTCCCCATGTATAGACTATTCGCCCGGCCCTCTGGCTCACAGTTCATTCATCTCGCCAGTCAATTCATTGCCGTACTATCCACTGCACTATCCACTGCACTATCCACTGTATTATCCACCACACTTTTCGCCGCATTTAGCCTGGGTTTGCTCGCCTCAACCACGCAGGCGGCCAGCCCCGCGAAGCTGGGCCAATATCAGCAGCAGTTACTTCTGGTTGATAACCAGCCATTTTTTATTCGCGGCGGCGAGTTGGGTAACTCCAGTGCGTCCAGCATGGCCTATATGGAATCTGCATGGCCCAGGCTGAAAGCAATGAACCTGAACACGCTGCTCGCGCCGGTGTACTGGGAACTGATTGAACCCGAGCAAGGCAAATTTGATTTCACCTTGCTCGATCAGTTAATCGCCCGCGCCCACAAAGAACAGTTAAAACTGGTGTTGCTGTGGTTTGGTAGCTGGAAGAACTCTATGTCCTGCTATGTGCCCAGTTGGATCAAACGCAACCCGACCAGCTATTCCCGCGCACAGGACCAGGAGGGGCGCAACCAGGAAATTTTGAGC
>CBINKF010000684.1:0-2074 GCA_966251115.1 uncultured Cellvibrio sp. | reverse complement strand
AGTTTCACTCGGGTTGACCACAGCAACAGTTAAGGTGTTCAGGTCTTTGGATAAAGCGGCGCTCACATCGACGGGATAAGTGGGGCTGCCAGTATTCACCTTGGGTTGATCGCCACCTATGGGGAACTGCGGGGCCGGCTGCGGCGAATTGCCATCGACCTTAACCGGGATGCTGCCAAAATGCTGGTTGTAGAGTTGGAACACGCGGCCGCGAGCGCTGATAACAGAAGCCAGCGGAGTGAAATTAATCCAGCCGGTTGCCATGGTGTAACCCGCCATATCGATAAAATCCGTGTGGCGAAAAAACTCCTGCAAGGTTAACGCAATAGCAACAGCGCCTTTCAAGCTGTCCTGAAAGCTATAGGCCCACTCATCAAAAAATACTTTGACACTGCCATCGGCCAGGTAGGGAAATGCCTTTTTATATTCTTGCCAGGCGTCGGCCATAGTCGCCACCCTATTGGCAGGCTGCCGCGCCCACTCAGTGGCAGACATTTTTACATCAAATAATTTACCGGTAGCCAGATCAAAGCGCTTGCCCTCGGGCGGATAGGCGTGGGTGGCCAGGGCATCGAATTTGCCCTTGGAATCCCTCAGCATGCCATAGGCCCAATCGCGCTCCGAACCTATGTGAACCTGGGGCTGGCCCGCGATAAATATCCCCTGGCCAGTAGTCATTTCATCCACAAAACCGCCAGGGGCAACGATATAAATTGATGGGTCCACCGCGCGCATGGCATCGGCAAACATATTGTGCTTAATAACATACTGATCGCGCGCCATATGGCCGAATTGCCAGTGGCCGTACATCTCGTTGCCGATGTTCCAGTATTTAACGCCATAGGCTTGGGCGTGGCCATTGGCAGCGCGCTTAGCACCCCAGAAGCTATCTGCCGGGCCATTCACATATTCAACCAATTCTGCACCTGAGCGCACCTCGCCCGAACCGGTGTTTACACACCAATAAGGCTCGCAGCCAATTAGCTCGCAAAATTGCAACAACTCATCCACACCCACATCATTGGGCTGCACCGCATGCCACACAGGGTCCAATACCGGTGGCCGGCTGTCCGGGTGGCCAATGGTGTTTTTCCAATCGTAAGCGGAAATAAAATTGCCACCGGGCATACGCAAAATTTTGCAGTCCATCTCCTTCATCAGCGCCAGGGTATCGGCGCGGAAGCCCTTGATATTATTGGACGGCATAAACGATACCGCCCCCACGCGCAAACGCCCTGTGCCGGTGGCGGTAATTTCCAGGCGCGCATCCAGGCTATCGGCCGCGGGGGTTAGCGAAAACGTCTGGCTTGTCCAGTTGCGCGATGATTTCACCGAGACAGAATGGCGAGAATTTTTTGCGGTAATCAGGGTAATTTTTATCTCGACCGCATCGTCCGAACAAACCACAATTCTGCCGTTGTAGGCGAGCCCACCTTTTACCGCCAACTTGGATTGGGCAATACCGCGCGGGCCAGATGACAAATTTATAGACGGGCTGTGCGCCCCCACATAAGCATCCTGGGCATCCATACTAATGGCCGCCATTGGGCCTATGGCCGTCCAGCGCCGCAGGTAAGCCATAGCCGCGCGGCGGTCACTTGGAACTGGCTCCTCAAACTCCTGCACCGGGTAATAAAATTTGCGGTCGTCGAGGGTTTCGCTCCACAAACTCTTATTTATCAAACCGCCAATGTGCTCAATAAATCCGCCATAAATAAATGGCGCAATCGGCGGGCTTTTTTCACCAGTATCCACCACCGCGCGAATACTCCGGCCCGTTGCCGCCGAGGCGCCCAGCGGCAGAGACAAACTTCCCGCAACACCGAGCGATCCCAACAGCATTTGTCGTCTTGATAGGGCTAATAAATTATTCATGTATTGTCCCGATTGATTAATCAGTGAAAACGCTGCCGAATAACGTATGAAAAACAAAATCTATGTGCGGGATCATCTGCACGGCCTTACATCGTTCCCAAAGAGATAGTTATTTAATTTTATAAAATGCCACTAAAAGCCCAGGGGCCAGGCGCTTCAGAGTTTCATTAGGGAATATATTTTTACGCGCGAAACCGAA
>CBINKF010000683.1:0-2074 GCA_966251115.1 uncultured Cellvibrio sp. | reverse complement strand
ATTACAGCTTTGGCCAGCGCAAGGGCTTGGGCTACACCGGCGAGGTTGCCGCTCACTATCACCAGGTCGGCGCTTTCAATTGCTATATCGGTGCCGTTGCCCACTGCCATACCCAAATCGGCGCTGGCCAGGGCAGGGGCGTCGTTAATACCATCGCCTACAAACGCCAATTTACCAAAGCGCGATTGCAATTGTTTGATGGCATCCACTTTTTGCTCTGGCAAGACTTCGGCAACAACCTCGTCTATACCCAATTGACCGGCAATGTAGTTTGCTGTTTCGCGTTTGTCGCCGCTGATTAATGCCAGTTTGTAGCCCATTTGATGTAGCTCAGCTATGGCTTGGGTGCTGGAATCTTTTAGTTGATCGGCCATTGCCATAACCCCGGCAGCTAGGCCGTCGATAGCTATAAAAATTGTGGTTTTACCTTGGTTGGCAAGCTCTTGTGCAGAGCCTTTGAGCGAGCTGACATCAATTTGCTCGCGACCCAGTAACCGCTCCGCGCCCAACAACACCTGCTTGCCGTCAAGTTGTGCTTGAACACCAAAGCCAGTTATGGAATTGAAATTCCGGGGTGTCAGTGTGGCCAGATTTTTCGCCGCTGCCGCCTGTACCAAGGCTTTGGCAATGGGATGCTCGGATCTCGCCTCCAGGCTTGCCGCAAACCTGAGCAGCTGATCCGGGTTAAAGCCCTCGGCGGCAATAATATCCGTTAGCTCTGGGTGACCTTTGGTGAGGGTACCGGTTTTATCGAAAGCGATGGCGTTGATCTCCGCCAGGCTTTGCAGCGCGCTGCCTTTGCGAAATAACAGCCCCAGCCCGGCGGCGCGGCCGGTGGCAACCAAAATGGAGGTAGGTGTTGCCAGGCCCATGGCACAAGGACAGGCGATAATGAGCACGGCTACGGCGTTGATTACCGCTAACTGGATATTGGCTGCGATTAACCACCACCCCAAAAAGGTGATGAGCGCCGCAGCCATAACCAGGGGGACAAACCAGAGCGTAATTTTGTCCACCATGGCTTGAATGGGCAGCTTGCTGGCTTGGGCAGATTCAACCAGTTGAATAATCTGCGCCAAGAGTGTGGTTTTGCCGGTACGGGCCACCTTAAAGCTAAACGCACCGGTTTGATTCAAGGTGCCGCCAATGACTTGCGCGCCCGGATGCTTGGCCAAGGGCACAGGCTCACCGGTCATCATGGATTCGTCGACATAGGATTCCCCCTCAAGCAATTCGCCATCGGCAGGAATTTTTTCACCGGGACGAACTAGTAATACGTCGCCCTGGTTAATCTCTTTAAGTTGAATAGTCTCCTGGCTGCCTTGCGCGGTAATGCGCGTGGCCTGCTGAGGCTGAAGTTTTATCAAGGCTGCTATAGCCGCCGAAGTGCGTCCCTTGGCGCGCGCCTCCAGCAATCTGCCCAACAGAATTAACACAATAATGGTTGCAGCCGCCTCGTAGTAGATATGGCGGGCCTCTGCGGGTAGTAGTTGGGGTGCCAAGGTGGTTACCAGGGAGTAGCCATAGGCAGCAGCAGTGCCTAAAAACACCAGGGAATTCATGTCCGGCGTTAAACGCACCAATGCCGCCGCGCCCTTGCGATAAAACTCCAGCCCGGGGCCAAAAATCACCAGGCTGGCCAGAATCAGCTGAAACCATTCGAGGCTTGGCGCACTAAATGTTTGCATTTGCCAGTGGTGAAAGGCGGGGAAAATATGCCCTCCCATCTCCACCAAAATGAGCGGCAAGCCCAAAGCCACCGCCCACAGCAAGCGCCGGTGTAGCTGCTGGTACTCCAGGGCCTGACGCTGGGCCAGGGGGCTATCCTGGTTTTGTTCTGTGTGGTCGTCGGGCATCAGGCGAGCATGGTAACCGGCGCGCTCAACCGCACTAATCAAATCCGACGCGGGAATATCAACGATGAGCTGCAGATCCGCGCGGGCTGTCGCCAGATTCACACTGACCTTGGCCACGCCCTCCACGGATGCCAGAGCTCGCTCTACATGGCCAACACAGGAGGCGCAGGTCATACCTTCGACCTCCAGGGTTAACTTTTGCAGGAGGGGCTCATAAC
>CBINKF010000682.1:0-2084 GCA_966251115.1 uncultured Cellvibrio sp. | reverse complement strand
GGATGCAGTTCCTCGGCCTTCATCGCGTTCTCCGCGGTGATGGCGTTGAAGTGCTTCTCGTCGGTGGCCACACCCACTACCGCGTAGGGCGCGCGCTCGCGCTGGCAGATGGCCTCGAAGCGAGGCAGGTCAGCCGGGCTGATCGCCAGCACATAGCGCTCTTGCGATTCATTACACCAGATGGCAAGGGGGCTCATGCTCGGCTCGTCGTTGGGCACATTGCGCAGTTCAAACTTGCCGCCAGTGCCGCCATCTTTAACCAGTTCAGGGAAGGCGTTGGACAGACCGCCGGCGCCCACGTCGTGGATAAAGGCGATGGGGTTTTTGTCGCCCAGCTGCCAGCAGGCGTCGATCACTTCCTGACAGCGGCGCTCGATTTCCGGGTTCTGGCGCTGCACCGAGGCGAAATCCAGGTCTTCGGAAGAAGAGCCAGAAGTCATAGAAGAAGCAGCGCCTCCCCCCAAGCCAATCAACATGGCCGGGCCACCCAGCACAACCAGCTGCGAACCAGCGGCAAAGGGCGGCTTCTCAATGTGCTCGGCCTTGATGTTGCCATAGCCACCGGCGAGCATGATCGGCTTGTGGTAGCCGCGGCGCTCGCCGTCAAAGTTCTCTTCAAAAGTGCGGAAGTAGCCGCAAATATTGGGGCGACCAAATTCGTTGTTAAAGGCAGCACCGCCGATAGGACCTTCAATCATAATATCCAGCGGGGTGACTATGCGGTTGGGTTTGCCGTAACCATCTTTACCTAGCGAAAGTTCCCAGGGCTGTTCAAAACCGGGGATCATCAGGTTGGACACGGTAAAACCGTTCAGGCCCACTTTGGGCTTGGAACCGCGACCCACAGCACCTTCGTCGCGGATCTCGCCGCCAGCACCAGTGCCGGCACCGGGGAAAGGTGCAATGGCGGTTGGGTGGTTGTGGGTTTCTACCTTCATTAACAGGTGGATTGGCTGCTGGTTGTAGCCATAGGCCTTGGTTTCCGGGTCGGGATAGAAGCGACCCGCTTCGTGACCTACAACCACCGCCGCGTTATCCGCGTAAGCGGACAGCACATCTTCGCCGCCCTGCTCGTAGGTGTTTTTGATCATCTTGAACAGGCTGCGCTCCTGATCGACACCGTCGATGGTCCAGGAGGCGTTGAAGATTTTGTGGCGGCAGTGCTCAGAGTTAGCCTGGGCAAACATCATCAGCTCCACATCCACCGGGTTGCGACCCAGTTTCTGGAAGCTGTCCACCAGATAGTCGATTTCGTCATCGGCCAGGGCCAGGCCCAGGGTTTTGTTGGCTTCAGCCAATGCAGTGCGACCGCCGCCAAGGATGTCCACAGTCGTTTGCGGCGCAGGTTCCTGGCTGATAAACAGCTGTTCAGCGGCCTCCAGGCTATCAAATACAGTTTCCACCATGCGGTCGTGCAGCAGCGCCGCCAGGGTGGCGCGCTCAGCGGCTGACACTGAGCCTGTCAGGTAATAGGCAACACCCCGCTCCAGGCGTTTAACTTGTTCCAGGCCGGTATTTTTGGCGATATCGGTGGCCTTGGACGCCCAGGGCGAAATAGTGCCCAGGCGCGGCACCACCAAAAACAGTTCGCCCTCGTGACTAACTTCTTTCTCTACTTTGGGGCCGTAGGTCAGGAGTTGCTTGAGCACTTGCAACTGATCATCCCCCAAAGGGGCAGACACATGGGCAAAGTGCACATACTCGGAACTCAAACCGGTAACACCAGGCACAGCCTGCTGCACACTGGCGAGCAATTTTTGGGTACGGAAACTGGAGAGAGCGGGAGCGCCACGCAGAATCAGCATAGTGGGAAGAGCCTCAGCATCGGGGGGATGGGAAAAAGGCCGGTATTGTACGGGATTTGCCTGATCAGGGGTAATTCAATTTCACCATAACTCAGTGTCAGTGAATGGCAAAATTCCCCTGCCTAATCGGCCCAGGCAGTTTTTCACTGATTGCGTTTTTTCACTGGTTGCGCTTATGAAACACCCACCAGGCCGCTAACCCGGTAATAGTCGTCACCCAAAACGCCACCAACCAAAACCCGTGGGGCGAATTAGCAAGTGGCAGGCCGCCAACATTCA
>CBINKF010000681.1:0-2088 GCA_966251115.1 uncultured Cellvibrio sp. | reverse complement strand
CCTTATGGCGCAACTCGTAGTCATAATTAGCTGGGGCATATTCGCGAAACAATTTTTCGGCCTCGCTATGAATAATGCGGGATTCACTGTGCATAAACGGCATGAGTAAAAAGCTGCGCTCTGCAGCCTGGGGTAACTCCTGCAAAACACCAGCGGCAATTGCCTCCTGCGCCAGGGCCAATGCAATTGGGTCCTGCGCAAAAGCGCGCGGGCTGTTGCGATAGATATTGCGCGAAAACTGGTCCAGCACAATAATCTCGGCGAGTCGGCCGCGCGCGCGCGAACGCAAACTGAACAGTTCGCCTTTGGCCGCCGCTTCCAATAAGTTGCCGAAACGTCGACGAATTAACTCATCAAACGCGCCGTCTTGCTTCCACCACTGCTCTGGACGTATTTCTTCAAACCAAAAGGTCAATACTTCATCCAACATAATGTTCCCTCCGCGAAGGTGTTGCTGTCGCAAACTCTGGGGTTAGCGCCTGCAGCAGATAATCTATTTAAGGCTTAGGTGCCCACTGAAACTCGCCGGTCCAATCAGTGCATTCACTTAGCGCGCCCGACGCGTCACTTAGGTAAATTTGTTGCGCCGGGGAAACCTCATAAAACAAATAATTTGAACAGACTGCACTTTGGCCGGTGCCCACTACCAGCTTCACACCCGGCTTTAATTTGCAGCGCACCAGGCGATCCAATGGCGACCACTGATAACAAATTTCATAGTCCGCGCGATATAGCGACACCTCACCCTGTGGCAATTGCCAGGCCCACCACTGCCCCAGCCTGCTGCCAGGGTTGGTACTATTCCATGCGCGCCACAGCAATAGGTCAACCCCCTCCTGGGCTTGATAAACCCGTCCCTGGCAAAGGCCACCTTTACCGGGAGCGCCCAGCGCAGCAGCGAGCAGTTCAGGCGCATCAATTGGTACAAACTTGCCGCGCAACTCCTCGGGTAGATCAACACTGCCTTTACACTCAGTAGCAGCAACCGGGTTGGACTCAGGGCGGGAAGACGAGCTGGAGTTGAGTACCTGATGACTACAGGCGCCAAGACTGACAATAACAAGCAAGCGAAAAAAGATTTTCATTGCAAATTCCTTTCGGCAGATAGTTGGTAGCAGATAGTTAGTAGCGGATAGTTAGTAGCAGTACGCGTACAGTCGCCAAAACTTCATCGGTTTATTGATGGCACCAACCAAAGCTTTGACAATATAAAGAGAAAGGTAGTTTGACACCAATTAAATTCATAGTGAAATACCTGGTCAATTAAACCGCTCAACTAAACTCTGACAGCGGTGCCCAAATACAAATTCCTGGGGCAGCGCCCGCTTTCCTTTTCTGCTGGTAGCCGCATTCTAATCTATGCTCTACCACTAATCGCCTATATCCTCTCTTTTACACTAATGGAGCCTCCCATTGGACAGCGCAAGTTTTATTGAAAGACGCAAATTTATCGTCAAGCTGGGCAAGATGCTGCACAAGTACGGCGCCCCGGCCTATCGTCTGGAGGCGCACCTGACCAATGTCGCCAAGCTGCTGGGTGTGGGGGCTGCGTTTGCAGTGTCGCCAACAGTGCTGAACTTTGTGATCTGGATACCGGGTGAAGACACTGAGTACACCTTGATCGCACGGGTTCTACCGGGCGATGTGGACTTGGGGTCGCTATCGCGCACCGATGAAATTGTCGATGCGCTCGAAAGCGGTGCTTTAACGCTTAGTGAAGCCAGCGCGCGCCTTGATGAAATTGCATTACTCCCCAACCCCTATTCGCGTCTGGCCACGTTTTTTGCCTTTGGCGCCTCGGGCGCCGCCTTTGCACTGTTAATGCGCGCCAGTTGGACCGATGTGATTTTTGCTGGCCTCTTGAGCCTGGTGGTCTACCTGTTCGTGTTGGGTGCCGAGCACAGCCAGCGCATTACCAAAATGCTGGAACCACTGGTTGCCCTTGTCTCCGCATTTCTCGCCAGCGGCATTGCCGCCTTTTGGGATTCCAACCTGCATGTGCCGCTGGTGGTGCTCTCATCCATTATTGTGTTTATTCCCGGCCTGGCCCTGACCCTGGGTTTATCGGAGCTGGCCGGGCGGCATTTG
>CBINKF010000680.1:0-2092 GCA_966251115.1 uncultured Cellvibrio sp. | reverse complement strand
GCCGCACAATTATTCGCGTTATAAAAAATCCAATATTAACAACTGAACCTTTGCTCTTATAACCGAAGATTCAGGCGCCAAATTGGCACTCAATACCAGCTCCAGAACTTTCGCCACAAAGCGCGAACAAACGCCACTCGCCCCAGCTGCTGCCCCTATAAACCGGGCCTAAAAGCACAAAAAAGCATCAACTCAGCAACAAATTTTCACTAATTTCCATCATTTTTTGTGTTCCCCTAGCCCTTTTATAAGGGCCTGGGTCACAGTTTTTGGCACAAAAAATAACCATTTTTAAGATTTTTTTGCTCTATATCCGTGCCTTTATACGCCATAGATGACATTCAACTTACTGATTTTTAATAATTTTTTGATCTGCTCGCCATCTTGCCAATTCTGCTTATCCTATCTATGCTCAAAAAACAAGCTAGGCAGGTTATCCAAGCATCTATAAGATGGCCGCCATTTTGCACGGGTCATTAATGGATTGGATTCGGCATTGAGTGCGCAAACGAAAAGATCAGCTTTCGCGCGTCGTCATTCAGCTAACCGGAGAGCCCCCTTATGGATATGCGCAAACCATCAGCGTTGGCCATACTTGGTTCTGTTTGTAAAAGTGTTTTCGTACTTTTTTTGCTGGTAGTGACCACCTCTCCCCTGGTCCGCAGCACAGAACCCACTGCCCTGGAACGGGTATTTGCCGCAGGCAAACTTAGCGTCCTATCTACCAATGGCGCGACCACCTACTACGAAGGCTCAGACGGCCTGACGGGTTTTGAGTACAACCTGCTTAAAGGTTTTGCTGATTCATTGGGTGTGGCCCTGGAGATTCAGGATCAAACCGATACCAGCCAAATGCTGCGGGACGTAGAAAGCCAGAAGGTGGACCTCGCTTCCGCCGGGCTTACCGCGATTGAAAGCCAGGGCCACAAGCTGGTATTTGCCAAACCCTACATGCAAATTACCCAGCAGTTGATTTACAACCGCCACAACCCCCTGCCCACCAGCATTAAAGATCTGGAGGGGAAAGAGGTGCTGATCCTGGCTGACTCGGCCCATGCCAAGCGCTTGGCCAAGTTGCAAAAAAAGTTTCCCAAACTGCAATGGCGCCAGATCAAAGACGCGGAGATGATCGACCTGCTGGAGATGGTGCACAAAGGCGATGCCGACTACGCGGTTATCGACTCCAATACCTTTGAGCTCAATCGCTACTCCTACCCGCGCGCGCGCCTGGCGTTTGATATCAGCAACCCCCAGCCGCTGGCCTGGGCGTTTCCCGCCAGTAAAGACCAGAGCCTTTTTAAAGCCGCGCAGGACTATATGGCGCAAATCAAACGCGACGGCACCCTGGCGCAGGTAACCAAGCACTTTTTCAATCACATAGAGGAAGTCACCACCAGCGATGCCATGGTATTTGCCTATCGCCTGCAAAGCCGTTTACCCCAGTGGTCCACCGCCATGAAGGAGGCGGCGGGCAAGTTCAACCTGGATTGGCAGCTGCTGGCAGCTATTGGCTATCAGGAATCCCACTGGCGCGCCAATGCAGAATCCCACACGGGCGTTAAAGGTTTGATGATGCTCACCCAAAGCACGGCAAAAGCTATGGGCATCAGCGACCGCGAAGACCCGGAGCAGAGTATTTTGGGCGGCGCAAAATACCTGAGCATTGTGATTGACCGTATCCCCGAGCGCATTCAGGGCGAAGATCGTCTGAGTTTTGCGCTTGCCGCCTACAACCAGGGCCTGGGTCATTTGGAAGATGCGCGGGTGCTCACCCAGCGCCTGGGCGGCGATGCGGATAAATGGGAAGATGTGCGCAAATACATGCCGCTGCTGTCCAAATCCCAGTACTACAGCAAAGCCAAACATGGCTACATGCGCGGCTGGGAGCCAGTGGCCTTTGTCGATAACGTACTCAACTATCGCAAAATTCTCGCCTGGCACGAAAAACGCGCCGAAATTCGCCTGGCTGCCAACGGCGGTAATACCCTCAGTGCCTTGACGCCCACAGCTGAAGAGCGAACCGAAGCTGTCGCTAGCGGCAATACCCTGCTCTAACAAGCTCCCTCGTCTTTGCTTATTAGGGCCTGTTAAC
>CBINKF010000679.1:0-2093 GCA_966251115.1 uncultured Cellvibrio sp. | reverse complement strand
AACAGGTCTACTAAAAATAATTCTGCTCTCTTTCTACGGCAATGGTGTGCTTTTATGGTTTGAATTGCAGGAGTTTGATGCAGCTGTGGCGCGCGCTCACCAAATGCAAGTTGAGGTTGTAAAGGCATCTCATTTAAGTGAAAACGGCAACTATGAATGTTGGTTGCGCGACCCGGATGGTTATACCCTGGTGTTGACCAGTCCGTTGCCCTGATTGGCGTGATTGCGTATGATGGCGTCTGGGTGTTAAGGGCGCCCATCTCGCGAAAGCAAACGCACCTGTTCGCAAGCTATCTGCTTGCATACCTCTCCCGGCCAAGAGCGAGTAGGCCAATAGTAAACTGGAGCCGGTATGCACACATCTGCACATCCTTCACAAAAATCTGTCCCCAGCCCAAAAGCGGCTGATCATTCCAGCCTGGATTTAATCCGTCAGCTGGCCAAAAAACTTCAGCGCGCGGCATTGGCCGATGAGTTGTCAATTTCCCTGCCGGTGTTGCGCCGCCTGCTTGCTGCCAAGGTGCTGGTGGGTATTAGCCTGCCGCAATTGCAGCGGCGTCGCAACCTGGTGCAGCGCAAGCATCTGTTGCAGCTATTGGCGCTGGAGGCAGGCTTCGCATCCTGGGAAACCTATCGCGCGGCGCTGGCACATATGGCGCCTGAGCAGTTGCCGCATTTTGATCTGTTCAAGCGTCAACAGGGTTACCCCAATCACTGGTTTGCCTCATTGGAAGAGGCGCAGGACTACGCCTGGGAACATGGTGGCCGGGCGGTGGCGGTTGGCGGCCAGGCGGTGGTGATTGCGCAACACTAAATGCAGACTTTGCGCATTAGGGAACCATATCAACTTGTAATTGGGCAGGGAGGCCCAAACTCGATAAAACACCGCATCACATTGTGTATGGCAAGGAGTGTTTTATGGATTATCAGGTGGCACAACTCAATATCGCCGAATTACTTGAGCCTTTGGATTCGCCCAGACTGAAAGGATTTGTCGATAATCTGGAGCGTATTAATCGCCTCGCGGATGAGGCCCCGGGCTTCGTGTGGCGCTTGCAAACTGATGAGGGCGACGCTACCCAGCTGCGCCCTTTTGACGATAACTGCATTGTGAATATGAGCGTATGGCAGGATGTGGAAACACTGCACAATTATGTGTATCGCTCTGTTCACGTGGAAATTATGCGCGGTAAAAAGCAATGGTTTGCCAAGATGGCTCAGGCCCATTCCGTGCTCTGGTGGGTGCCTGCTGGGCATCGACCTGATGTTATGGAGGCGAAGCAACGATTGGAATTATTGCGCGAATCCGGGCCGGGTCCAGGTGCATTTACTTTTAAAAAGGCCCACCCTAAGCCCAGTGAAAAATTGCAGGTGCCCAACGCTCTGGAAGGCACCTGTCCTGCCGAATAAAATTAAGCCCGCGTTGCGGGTTTAATTTTTTCGCGATTGACGAATCAGGTCTGTACTAAATACTGCGCGCAGGTTTTCACCTCGCTCGCCGAGCCCAAAATAATCGCCACGCGCTCGTGTAAATCCTGGGGTTCAATATCGAGAATGCGCTGGCTTTCCGAGATAGCTTTGCCGCCCGCGTTTTCAATCAACATGGCCATGGGATTGCCCTCGTAAAGCAGGCGCAATTTGGCCGGTTTGTTGGGGTCGCGCGTGTCGCTCGGGTACATAAAAATTCCGCCGCGACTCAACACCCGGTGCACATCGCCCACCATGGCCGCGCTCCAGCGCATATTAAAGCGCTTGCCGCGTGGGCCGGTTTCGCCCAGCAGTAAATCGTCCACGTAGTGTTTAAAGGGCGCGCTCCAAAAACGCTGGTTGGCCATGTTGACGGCGAACTCTTGCGTGTGTTCGGGGATCTGCAGTTTTTCCTGGGTGAGCAGATAACTGCCATGGGTCACGTCCAGGGTGTAGCAGCGGGTGGGGCCGCCGGTGCTCATGACCAATAAACTGGATGAACCGTAAAGCACATAACCTGCAGCCAGTTGTTTGTGGCCAGGCTGGCAAAATTGCAGTGGGCTGTCGGTGGGCACATCGTCGCGCGCGGGCAAAAGGGCTATAACGGCGTCGCGATCCTGTCGAAG
>CBINKF010000678.1:0-2095 GCA_966251115.1 uncultured Cellvibrio sp. | reverse complement strand
GACAGGGTTGCACGGCGCGCAGGTTAAATATTGGGTAAAAGACAGTGGTGCGGGTATTGAGCCGGAACGCCAGCACCAGCTCTTCACCGAGTTTAATCGCCTGGGGGCGACCAAGGCCGATGGCCACGGCCTGGGGCTATCCATTGTGCAGCGGATTGTAGAGCGTTTAGGTGGCCAGGTGGGCTACGAACTGCCACCCGAAGGCGGCAGTTGTTTTTGGTTTAGTTTGCCAGCGGCTGATGTTCATTCCTGGACAGTTAAATAAGGCTTTAGCACAGCTGTTATATCGCTAACATTGGCGCTAGAGAGCGGTGCTAGCAAACTAAAACTATCGCCATCGCGGGTGTGGAAAACTGCTTGCTGATAAGACTTGTCTCCGGTCGTCCAGGGCGAAGTGGAAACATGGCTGATGCGTGTATAGGGAATGTGCCAAAGTGTGGCATCGCCATCCCTGCACACCAAATTTTGCTCGCCAAAAATTAACCTGTAGTTGCTATCAGTGCGATTGCTCGAGGGAGCAATCCGTGTGCGTTTGGAAAAAAACAAAAATAGTCAAAACGACAAAAACACCAGGAGTGGCGTGTTTAATTGGTGCGACCAATAGCTGTTAATGGCAATTAATGCAAAGCCAGCAGCTAACAAAAGCAGTAGGATGATGAGTTGCTTGCGGTTGAGCTGAGGGCGATCTTGCGTACCAAATGAGCGGATTAGGTTGATGGTTTTCATCAGTTTCCTCTTATTTTTACTGCCAGCAAATAACTCAAATACTCCTTCCTCGTCGAGCACCCGCATACCTATGCGCTGGCTGCCTCACTAACATTTATCAAAGGTTTCCTGGCCATAAAAATAACGAGCGCTTAAATTAAAGGACTGGGCTTTAGAATTTCGGAGTTAACTTTTTCAAAAACAGCTTGACAAAAATTTGGCAATAAATTTGCCGCGCCTTGACTACTGTCTTGAATTTAGGAAGTAGTCAAGGCGCGGCCTTCAGAAATTTTCGACGACTATCTGGAGGCCACAATGCTCAACAAAGGATGCAGCAACATCCCTCGCGAACTGTGTGATTGGATAACAATTTTAGGTAAAAGTCTACCCCTGCGAGCGATGCGCACCTGCCTTGAATTGCTAATCGGGGCTATGCTCAGTCGTTCGGGCTTTGTGACGCAAAGCTGGCTAATGCTGAATACCCAAAAGCACTGGACGAGTTACTACAAATGTTTGCAACAAGGAAAATGGTCGTGGTTATCACTCGCTCGCGCCTTTGTGCGCCTGGTCATTCAAGAGGTGGGCGGAGAGATTATTGATTTAGCGATAGATGGCACCCTAGGCTGCATGCTTCCAGGAACGCGCCCGCAAGCCAGATCCATCATCAGCATGGCAATAAACCTAATGTGGCGTGTTTCGTTCGCGGGCAATGCCGTATAAGTTCGCTTTGATTTTCAGTAAAAGTTGGCAGGGAAGGGATACAGGTGTTTGCACCGAGCAATTGCGCCATCGCGGGCATAAAAAACGAGCTGCGCGAGCTTGTCGCCTGGCGCCCGGAGCCCAACGCTCTGCTGGCCGATATGGTTAACGCTTGGCTATCAGTTGTAGCGGTTTACTCCGGTGGGGTGATTTTTGGTTTGGTATTGAGTAGGGATTCAATCAAATCCATCGGCAGCGGGAAGACAATGGTGGAGCTTTTATCACCGGCTATATCGGTGAGGGTTTGCAAATAGCGCAGTTGTAACGCCTGCGGCTGGCGCGCGAGTTCCTCGGCGGCTTCGCGCAATTTTACCGAGGCCTGTTTTTCACCTTCGGCGTGAATCACTTTGGCGCGACGGGTGCGCTCAGCTTCGGCTTGGCGGGCGATAGCGCGGATCATGCTCTCGTCTATGTCGACGTGTTTAATTTCCACATTGTTGACCTTAACCCCCCAGGCATCTGTCTGCTTGTCGAGAATTGCGCGAATATCCGCGTTTAATTTATCGCGCTCGGCGAGCATATCGTCCAGGTCGTGCTGGCCGAGTACCGAGCGCAGGGTGGTTTGGGCCAGCTGGCTCACGGCATCATAAAAGCGCGCCACCTGGATAATGGCCTTCTCCGGCTCCACCAC
>CBINKF010000677.1:0-2096 GCA_966251115.1 uncultured Cellvibrio sp. | reverse complement strand
AAACGAATTACCGCATCGCCGCCATTTTCATAATATTCCAATCGAATACTCTAGGTATTACCAGCTACAAGATTAAAGTCACCGGTTGTATCGGTTGTTGCAGAGTGGTCATTCCACCGATCAATAACCAGGGTGTCATTAATATATAAACGCACACCATCGTCAGATACCGTTTGAAAGCGATATGTGCCTGTTTGGGTTGCACGTATATACCCATTCCAACGGACAGAAAAATTGTCAGCGTTGACTCCACTCGCACCCGGTGCAGCACCCGCCCAGTTAAAGTCAATTGGGGCGTCTGAACGTGTGCCTGTCGACGGCTCTGTGAGCGTACGATTATTGTAATAATAACCGGTAATGCCACTCGAGATTCCCGCGGCGCAATTCATTGGCGATGGGGGAAGTGGGGCGGCACCGCATGCACCTGCCGGGGTGGAATCTGGTGAGCATGTGCCGTAAACATTGCCGCCATTGGTAACATTCACTGTCGAATAGCCAGGCGCCGTGAGATTTCCATATACGGTAGAATTATTTACCGTAATTGCTCCGCTATTACTACTGATGGCAATAGATGAGGAAGCTGAACCAAGTACACTACCACTTTGAATCGTTACTGTACTTGCCCCCGAAATACTACCGCTGGTCATGGTCACGCCCGTTAACACCAGCTGATTGTTGGAGGTCATGACAAAATTCCCGGTAAGTGTGCCACCGGTAATATTCATTCCAGACTGTGCCGTAGCCCCGCCCAATAAATTAGTGCCATTGGTTGTAATAGTATTACTACTGCTGGTAACTTTTCCGGAGACGCCGCCGCCCGTTAGGTTGATACTACCGCTGGTAGTTATACTGCCCGTTACAGTCGTGTTATTTAAGGTGACAGAGCCACTATTCGAGGTCACCGAACCGTTAATAGTATTGGTGCCTGTAGCATCGACACTGCCATAGGTTGAAACCAGATTGATATTATTGGATGAAGACCCAACCACATTTCCGGCCAATGAAAAGCCATTGTGAGCCGAAATAGTTGCAGCCGAGTTGGACGTTATAGTATCGCCGCTCGCCAAAGTTACCCGACCGTTACCATTACAGCTATATGTCGAGCCGCTGACACTCCAACTGGTGCTGCAAGGTGGATAAACGCCTGTACTCAGGTTGTAATTAGTTGCCATTACCTGAGCAGCCAAGCAGGCGAGCACAATAATTGCAAAAAACTTCTGCATTTTGTACACAATGTGGCGAGCACTAAAAACCATTAGCTAAGGCCCCCCTTGATCCAGATGTGCACCAGCTTCTATGGTTCGCACTGCCAGGTATTGATCCTGCCCGCACCGTCCCGCGCTGGTGATGTTGTAATAGCTACTGGCTTTGGCACTGCTGGCGCCGGTTAAATAATTACTGCTATTACCGGGATTGCAACCCGAACCATCCCTGTATAAACAACTACAGCTAACTTGGGCGGTGCACAACTGTAAGCCCGGGACACTTGAAAACGTAAGATTAAGGTTCATGGCGCTGCAGCGCGCATCAACCATCATGCGATTGCCAGGGTCAGGGAAAAACAGTGTTTGCAGGCCGCGCTGTGCACCCGACTCTGCCGCGTAAAATGACTGCAGACTAAGTAACTCCTGAGTGATACTGTGATGGGTTTGTGTGGCTGTTCTGCTAATCACCAGTGCCAAGGCCCCCATGACAATTAAAATAAACAGTGCCAGGGGCAGTAAAAAACCGCGCTGCGAGTATTGTGTGGCGCGTTGCGAGTGTTGTATGAAAAGGTATTTAGGGCACATTGTGAATCATCACCTGCTGCACAAAATCCAGCGATTCACCGCCCTGGGTAAAAGTCAGCTGAATAGTCACCTGAGTATTGCGATTTTCCGTCGCTCCGGAAATAACAAACGGAGTCGTGGCGCTAACCCCCTGACCTAAGAGTGAGTAGCCTGCACTAAGGTTTACGTCACTCGCGTCTATATCCTGGTTTTCATAAACACGCAATTGGTCTCCCACCAAACAAACTGCCTGGGGGTTATCCAGCAAAAAAAAACGGCGGTTGAGCGAGTTGCGCGCCCAGCTCATTTCACTCGAAAAAGCTAACT
>CBINKF010000676.1:0-2096 GCA_966251115.1 uncultured Cellvibrio sp. | reverse complement strand
ATACCGTTGTAGGTGATGTAACTGCAACCGGCGCAGGCGGTGCCAATCACATCAGTTTGCGCCGCGCTGCTGCCAAACTGCGCCACTATGGTTTTGAAATCGTAAGAAGAGGCATAGCCGTTAAATCCGTAACCGTAGAAAGGCACGCCCAACACCAGCTTGTCTTTACTCAGGCCGCGCGACTTCCAGGTATTGATATTGGATACCGCCATGGAATAGGGCGAATGCTCGGAGCCAGCAGTACCCCAGCCTGGGCCAATCGCGTCGTAAGACATGATATTAACGAAATCAAAATAGGGCAGTGACGAGGTGGGGATCATGCCGCCCACATAGGTCGCGGTGGCGGCGGTTACCAATTTACCAGCGGGCAAGCTGTTGCGCAGCGCCTGAATAAAGGGCGTGTAGTTGCCGGCGTTGTCAATACTGGTGAGCAGGTCGCCTTCGATATCCACATCAATGCCATCCAGGCCAAAGGTGTTTACAAATTGCACCAGGTTGTTAACTACCGTAGTGCGGCTCGCAGGCTGCAACAGGGTCGCCCAACTGCCGGAGCAAGAGGGAACACTGCCGCCTCCCAGCGACACCAATACCTTAACGCCAGCCGCATGAGCTTTTTGCACCACATAGTTAATGCTGCTGCCACTCGCCGACTCCATACACACAGGGTTGCCGCCGCTCATCACCTGACCGCTGGCATTGGGGTTGAGAAAAGACAAATTGATGTGGGTGAGTTTGGTTAAATCTGTGGCGTCAGCCACTGCTGTCATATTTTTATAGGAGGGGATATAACCTATCACTTTGGTCTGCGCCTGGGCGCCGCTGGCAAAAAATCCCAATACCGAAACGAGTGCTGTTGCACTGGCGAGCCAGCGCGAAAAAGGCTGCTTGCCCATCATAAAAAATTTATTATTCATGTCGACCTCACAAGAGTCATTAGCGTTTATTATCCTTCGCGCGCCGCTATCCACCCCGCGCGCCAAAACTGCCTCCTCCACTGAGCGCCAGTTGAACCTATAGTCTCCCGCGCGGGCTGGCAAGCAGTGTCCTAAAGTCTTACTGCTTAGCCCTAAAGTCACACCTTCCCACTTAATTCGCGCTCAAAGCGACACAAAAAAATGCTACTTGAAAACCAGTTTCCACAGGAGTTTACCTGTCTCACTTTTTCTCGAACTCATGCGGGAAACTGTTGCTCGCGATAGCAAAATGAGGGAAACAACCGGACGTGCTTAGGGTGCGAAACCTAAGGCTACCGAAAACGACAAATGCAAATTGCACACAAGAAAAGTGGAAGAGAGAAAAGTAACGTCAGTTACCGGGAGATTTCAAAAAGCCCATGCGTTGATAGAGATAAGTCGCTATCACCTTGCGCAGCTGAGGGTTCATTTGAGCCAAAACACCGCGCGCAGGCTCGGGCAAATGCTCCAGAGGATGACGCTGGGGGCGAAACACGTAGTGATCGAAAAAGCTGCGCCAGGCCTCACGTTCAGCAAACGGCAAATCGCTGATAGTGAGTATGGCGTGAATAAGAGCATCTTGGGCAGATTCGAGTCCCTTAGCCGAAGTGCGCCACCAAAAGTTCATCAGCAGATTAAAATCCGCCAAAGCCTCTACGCCATGCCACCAGAGCGAAGGAATATAAATGGCATCACCTGGCGCCAGCTCCACAACTCGCGCCTGTGCCAGGGCATCCCGGTAGCGCGGGTATTTTTCCAAATCCGGATTTTGTAAAGGCACCAGGCTAATCGATTGACCTGCAGGAGTAACATCCAGTGGGCCCAGATAGAGATTATCAATTTGCTCAGGTGGGAAAAGCGTAAAGCGACGCTTGCCCGCCACTACAACAGCAATGTTGTCCGACTCATCAACATGGGGCTGCACCAGTGATTGATTGCCCATCCACAGACGAGGCGTCGCATCCCTATCCAGCAACGGGCATTGATGGCTTGAGCTTAACCGGGGAAGACATAAGTTGAGCGGGGTCGAGCCCATATAAATTCCCGGCACCGCCTGCGTCTGGGCAAGGCATTTTTGCAGCAATCCCAAACACTGACTAAAAGGCATAGTCATTTTCTGAAAATTAAAGCTGCGTCCGTCGG
>CBINKF010000675.1:0-2116 GCA_966251115.1 uncultured Cellvibrio sp. | reverse complement strand
TTTGCACGGTCGGGGGAAATGTTGGCGCCGCCCAAATCCGAATCCAGTTTGCCATCGCTGTTGGAATCGTAACGGCCCTTGGCCTGGGCATAGCGCAGGCTGAGCAGATCCAGGTCGGTAACCGCCCAGGCACTGGTGAATTCAAAACCTTCCACTTGCGTCGCTTCGCGCTCCACGGTGTAGATGCCATCGGCATTGCGCTGTAAACGCTCGCCAAATTCTGAATCCGATTTGTAGTAACTCAGCTGCAGCTTGAGGTTACTGCTGTTGAACTCCACACCAATTTCGTTGCTCTCGGTGAGAATCGGTTTCAAGTCGAGGAAGCTGTCCACACTTTGGTTGGGCTTGTTAATGCCGCGCAATACCCGGCCCACATCGGGCATGGAGAAGGCTTCCGCATAGTTGGCAAACACGCGCCATTGGCCCGTGAGCTGATAGGTGCCGCCGTAGTTGAGCAGAGTTTCGGAAAATTCGGGCGAACCGCCCTCTACAAACTGGCTGCCGTAGGCGGCGAGGGTGGTGAAATCATCCACTTCCAGTTTGGATTTTTCGTAGCGCAGGCCGCCGGTGAGGATTAGCTTATCAACGCCGGTAAATTCCACCTGCGCGTAGGGCGCGTAGTTATCGTAGCGGGTTGGCGGCACCCAGGCGCGGTTGGTTTGAATCAGCGCCTGCCAGGTTTTGTCCTGCAGCAAGTCCAACCCGTAAACCAGGTTGACAGGCAGATTGGCCAGCTCATCTTTCACCAGAGTGATTTTTACGCCGTGCTTTTCCGAGTTGTTTTGAGACTGGTCGATCAGCTCCGGGCCATAGGCTGGGTCCTGGAAGGTGGCCAGGGGCACAGCCTCGGCGCCGTAGGTGGCGGCAAAATCCTGGCTAAAGGCCTGGACGCGCAACCGCTGGCCGAGAAATTCATCCTTGCTGTAATTCAGGCCAATGGTGGTTACCTGATTGCGCGCGCCCTCACCCTGGATATCGCCTTTAACGGCGCTGCTGGGAATGCCTTCAGAGGCATCGCCTGCCACCGACACCCAATTGTTTTTGTTTTCTATATCAAAGCGGTTGATGCTCAGCTCCAGGCGCTGGTCGTCCCAGTTGTAGCCGGCTTTGATAAAGCCGTTGAGGGAGTGGGCATCCATGGTGTCGCCCTGGGTATTGTCGGCGCCAATAATCTGGCCTTTACCGTCATAGGCTACGCCGTAATCGCGCCAGCTGAGGCTGGCAATCAGGTCGGCATTGCCAAAGCTGTTGGACAGGCTGTAGCCCACACCAAAGTCAGCGCTCTCACTCAGGTCTTCAGTTTGTACGCTGGTGCTCAGGCGAATGCTCTGTTCCAGGGTTTTGCTCGGTTTTTTGGTGATCAGGTTAATAATCCCGCCGGAGGCGCCCAGGCCGTGAATGGCGTTGGCGCCATGCAGCACTTCCACCCGCTCAATTACAAAAGGATCAATGGTGTGGCCATCGCGCCCGCCGCTGCGCAGTGGGTTGGATTGGGGGATGCCATCGATCATATACAGCGGCTTGCGTCCGCGCAGGGTTTCGCCCGCGCTGGTCATTTTTTGGCGGCTGGGGGAAAAGCCGGGAATCAGGTTGCCCAAAACAGTGGACAGGTCGTCCTGAATGGAGAGCTGTTGCTGTAACTCCTGCGCATTTATTAGGGTCACTGTATTGGGGATGGTGCTTAGTGGGCGCTCCACGCGGCCAGCGGTGACTATGACTTCTTCTACGGCATCTGCCGCCTGGCTGGTAAAAGGCATAAGCGCGCTTGAACCTAGCAGCAGGCTGAGGGGGAATTTGAGCTTGGACATGGCGAATCCTTGAGGTAAAGCGACAGGTGAAAAGGTGAAAAATTGCGCCAATGGTAAATATAATGCGAATTATTATCAATAACTTTTGATGGAAACTATCTGGCTGAAACTATTTGGCTGGAACTATTTGGCTGATTGTCGGGCGCAATAGCTTCTGCCCTGCAGAAAATAAGTCTCACCCTGCAGAAAAAACGCTACCTGGGGAAAAAGATCGCTACCTGGGGAAATAGGTACGCTTCTTGCGATAGGCACATTCAAGAGTGTTTAACGTCAAGATTTTGTCCCTATGGCCTTACCTGGAATTGCTT
>CBINKF010000674.1:0-2118 GCA_966251115.1 uncultured Cellvibrio sp. | reverse complement strand
GTGGATATTCAAGAGCTTCAAGCGCGCGGCGCCAGCAACCGCGCGGAAGAATTGCGCATCGAGCTGTACGACAAAGTAAACCGCCTGGGCATAGGTGCCCAGGGGCTGGGTGGCTTGACCACCGTGCTCGATATCAAAGTTAAGGATTATCCAACCCACGCCGCTAACAAAGCAGTCGCCATAATTCCCAACTGCGCCGCCACGCGCCATGCGCACTTCGTGCTCGATGGATCTGGTCCCGCTTTGCAAACACCTCCATCATTAGAGGATTACCCTGAAATCAGTTGGGATGTGGGCAGCAGTGTTCGCCGCGTCAATATGGACACGGTTAAACCGGAAGATGTGCTCGAGTGGAAAACCGGTGAAACCGTGTTGCTTTCAGGCAAGATGCTTACCGGCCGCGATGCCGCGCACAAGAAAATGACCGACTTGCTGGCCAAAGGCGAAAGCCTGCCGGTAGACCTTAAAGGTCGTTTTATTTATTACGTAGGCCCGGTTGACCCGGTGCGCGATGAGGTTGTGGGTCCCGCTGGCCCAACCACTGCGACGCGTATGGATAAATTTACCCGCACTATGCTGGAGCAAACAGGTTTGCTGGGAATGATTGGCAAATCCGAGCGCGGCCCAGTTGCTATAGACGCGATTCGCGACAATAAAGCCGTCTACTTGATGGCAGTAGGTGGCGCGGCTTATCTGGTAGCCCAAGCCATCAAATCTGCCAGGGTATTGGCCTTCCCGGAGCTGGGAATGGAGGCCATTTACGAATTTGATGTGCAGGATATGCCGGTTACGGTAGCGGTGGATTCCAGTGGTGAATCAGTCCATACCACTGGTCCGCAAATTTGGAAGGCCAAAATTGAGGAGGGTGTTTTGGAGGTTCAATAAGCTTGTGCTAAATAACCAAACGCGCGCTACTTAACCTTTGTTATAAAAAGCTGACAGCTAATTGCTGTCGGCTTTTTTTATGGGCTTGATATTCAAATTGAGCCATATCAAAAAAAGTATTTATACCGAATTCTCTAATAAAAAATATATCAACTTCCCCTGCAACTTGGCATATACCTGCTACTTTTAAGGTTGCCAGATGAATTAACAACCAACCTTTTCCATTTGCCTAGGTAGTTGGCGCCCAAGTTTTATATTTCCATATTCAAAGGCTCAGTCTGAATTTATTAGGGTTTTTTTATGCCGATTAAATACTGGACGCTAGTAGTCGGTAGTGCGCTTTTGGGCTGGCTTTTGGGAGAGTTTACGTCTGTTTGGATCGGTGTCCTACTGGTTGTCGTTGTTATGGCAATTTCCCTTTGGGGTTTATGGACCAAAAATCAAAAATTGAGGCAAGAGCTGTCGCGTCAAACCAATGATGAGCGAGTAGAGGTGCTGTGTAATCTGCTCGATGCTGCTGGTAAAAAGTTGGAGTTTACCATTAGCTCGGCAATTAAAGATTTATCCGAAATGCTGTTTTTTCAAAGTGATGCTGTCAGTAAATTAAATCAAGCGTTTCTTACTATCCAAAACCTGTTGGAAACCCAACAATCTGATTTAAAGTCGCTATTGCTCTCACCCTCTCAGGCATCTGGTGACGCTATACCTTACGCCCGCCGCATGCGCGAATTTGCCGAAAATGCCTCATTAAGTTTAAACCAGTTTGTGGATACGACAGTTTCCATGAGCGCTGCATCGATGGATTTGGTGGAAAAGGTAACGCTTATCTCAGACCAAATGCCCCATGTCATGAAAGCCCTTAAGGATATTGATCAAATAGCCTCACAGACCAACTTGCTCGCCTTAAATGCCGCTATTGAAGCTGCGCGCGCAGGTGAAGCAGGGCGCGGTTTTGCTGTAGTGGCAGATGAGGTCAGGGCGCTCTCTAATCGCTCATCAGGTTTTAGCAGCGAGATTCAGTCCCACTTAAAAAGTATTAATGAGGCGATTACCAATTTGCATGCCGATGTGGGCAAGGTCGCCTCGCAGGACATGACCTATGCGATTTCCGCTAAACGCAATGTGGAATCGGCGTTAAAAGACATTCTGGATCAATCAGAGATCAATGAGAATCTCACCCAGGAAGTGGCGCAACTAAGCGAGCAGTTAACAGCGACCTTGTACACCTCGATT
>CBINKF010000673.1:0-2118 GCA_966251115.1 uncultured Cellvibrio sp. | reverse complement strand
GAAGGCAATGCACGCCTGCATATCAACATGTGGCAGTATCTGGATACCGGCCTGTTTTTGGACCACCGCCCGGTGCGCAAACTGGTGGCGCAAATGGCTAAGGACCAACGCTTCCTCAACCTGTTTTGCTACACCGCCAGCGCCAGCGTGCACGCCGCCCTGGGCGGCGCGCGCTTTACCCTGAGTGTGGATATGTCCAACACCTATTTAAACTGGGCGCGCAAAAATTTTGCCCTAAACGGCCTGAGCGAAGCGCGCAACCGTTTGGAGCAGGCCGACTGCTTGCGTTGGCTGGACAGCAACGATCAGTTGTTTGATTTAATTTTGTTGGACCCGCCCAGCTTCTCCAACTCCAAGCGTATGGATGATGTGCTGGATGTGCAGCGCGACCATGTGGAGATGATCCACAAAACCATGGGCGCACTGAGCGAGCAGGGTACGCTGATCTTCTCCAACAACCTGCGCAGCTTTAAGTTGGACTATGATGCCCTGAGCGCTTATACCATCAAGGATATTAGCGGTCAGACCATCGACGAGGATTTCAAACGCAACGCGAAAATTCACCAGTGCTGGCTGATTACCCATTAAAGGCTATCTGCGTTGCCACTGCGGTGTTAAAAAATAAAAATTGAACAGAGCGGGAGTCGATTAAATATGAAATCTAAGCAATACCGTATTTATCGGCTCTTTCTTTTTAGTTTTACAGCGGCTGTTTCCGTCCCGGCTTTAGCCGATCCGTTTTGCTTCTCGCGCGCGCAAAGCTATTACGAGCAGGTTTACTGCGAGCTGCAAGCCAGGGCGCAGTTGCAGGGTTTGCCCGGTTTTGAGGAGTTTAGAAATAACTCCGAACCAGTGCAGTATTCTTTGCTCAAGCGCCCCGCAGAGCGCAATCGTATTAAATTGCCGCCCGCTAAAGCCAGTGTGCAAACTCAATCACTGCAAGATAATAACCAGCAGGAGTCGCTGCCGGCCAAAGTAAAACTCGTTAAAAAATCAGTCTCCCAAATACTGCCATCGCAAACGCTGTTGGCTACGGACACTAACGAATGCCAACTAACCGGCGAAAAAATCCGCTGCGGTGGAATCAGCTACAAAGCCCAGGGCAATCTGCGCAATTCGCGCCTGGCTGCTGGTGTGCTGGAGCCAGACAATAAAATGGCCATCCCCGAGCGCACTGGCAACCAAAGCGAAAGCGACTATCTGCTCGCTGCCTATGTGCAATACCTGAATAAAATGCGCGAAATTGGCCTGGGCGGCGTAACCACCAGCTACGGTAAATTTGCCTTCCTCTACCGCGATCTGGGTGCGCGCGGCCTCAACTTTAGCCAGCGCTTTGAAACCATGTTCGGCTACCTGAAAAAAGACAAAGCGACTCTTGGTGTTAATGAGGGTGTATCTCTTCCCACCGAATTAAGCCCGCAGGATTGTGCCCAGCTAAATGAAGAATTGCTGGTGTGCAGTGTTCAGGGCCGGAATTATTTATTTGTCGCTGAGTGAGTTCGGATTTTTCAGGTGCGGTCGGAAAAGCGCAGCGCCTTCCGACAGTTTTTGGATAATTAAAATTTCTCGATTGATGTTTGGCCGTAGGGTGGGTTAGCCGCAAACGGCGTAACCCACGCGGGCAATGTTTGAGGCCAAAGATAAATTTCGTGAATTATGTTGATCTTCAATTGCTATGTTGGGAATTGGCAAAATCGAAACAGCGCGGCTCGCGACCCACCCTACAAGTGGCAGATTTCTTAAGTTAAAATTTAAAGGGTGAGACTATTAGATCTCACCCTTTAAATATTTTATTTAGGGAAACTTCTACAGTGTTCACACACTCTTTCCAGTCGCCCTCTGCGGAAACGAATGTAACTGCAAACATGTACTGCTTTTGGAAGATGACAATAAAGCATATTAGCTCCTTTGTTTTGTCATTCAGTTAAACCAAAGTGGCAAAAGCAGACGAAGCTGATATACTCTTGTGGTCAGCTTTTACCGGTTGACTTTTTTCTTGTCCGTATAGGTCATTAAATAAGGGGGTTTTGCTTGCCGGCGGCCCCCTTTTTTATTGCTTGGTCTTGGCTGCTATACCAGCCTCAGAAAGTCCTCAGAATTTAGTCCTCATCAATTTCG
>CBINKF010000672.1:0-2132 GCA_966251115.1 uncultured Cellvibrio sp. | reverse complement strand
TCCGCGTCGAGAATACCCACGCGCGCACCTTCGGCAGCCAGCGCCAATGCCAGGTTAACCGAGGTAGTCGATTTGCCCACACCGCCTTTACCTGAGGCAACCGCGATAATATTTTTAACACCGGGAATTGCCTGTTGCGAGTTAGCCGCTGCATTCGCAGGAATAACCAAGCCAATATCCAGCACCACCCGCCCTACTCCATCCAATCGACTTAGCTGCTGGTTCAGGGTTTCAGCCAGGCGTGCAAAATTCCCTTCGGCGGCATAACCCAAATTCAACTTTACAATTAATTTGTCACCGTTAATTTCAACCGCAGCAACAGCCCCCAGGGACTGAAGGTCGCGCCCCGTAGCAGGCTCTATTACCTGAGCGAGGCTCGCGTAAACTGCATCCAGTGTCAGGGCCATAACACACCTCATCAAATTGCCAAAACTTGGGGCGGCACACTAACAAAAAAGGGTGCACAAGGCACCCTCTTTCGCGGTTGAAGCGGTTAATTAATCCGCCGTTGTCAAAGGCTCGCCCGTGGGCACCGGCTCTTCCAACTCCTCGCGGTCGTGCTGGTGATCCTTGGCAAACAGCAGGTAAACCGAAGGCAACACAAACAGCGTAAAGAAAGTACCAATCGCCATACCCAGAACCAACACCAAGCCGATGGAATTACGCGCATGGGCGCCAGCGCCGGTTACGAAAATTAGCGGCACGTGACCGGCAACCGTAGCGATACTGGTCATAAGCACCGGGCGCAAACGCAACACCGACGCTTCGCGCACCGCATCCAACTTGCTCTTACCCATTTCCTGCAAGCGGTTGGCAAACTCCACCACCAGAATACCGTTACGCGCAATCAAGCCCATAAGCGTTACCAGGCCCACCTGCGAGTAAATATTCAAGGTGCTGCTAAAGCCGTTGGTAAAGAATGGAATCGGCATAGGGATTTTCCAGAAGGTGAAAATCAATGCACCGAACATTGCCAAGGGCACAGAACCCGCAAGAATAACCAATGGATCGCGGAAGCTATTGTACTGCGCTGACAGCACCAGGAAGATCATGGTGATAGCCATTAAGAATGCTGGTAAAAAACTATTACCTTCACGTTTTAATTGGCGGGATTCACCGGTGTAATCAATGGTGTAACTGTTGGGCAGAATTTTCTTGGCTTCAGTTTCCATAAACGCCAGGGCTTCGCTCAGCGGCACGCCGGGTACGGCGCTGATTTTTACGGCGTTTAACTGCTGCATACGATTGATGGTACGCGGCTGGGTCGAATGCGTCAGACTGGCAATTTGATCCAGGCGAATTAATTGACCATCGGGACCACTAACATAAAGCTTGGCCAGATCTTCTGGAGTCAAGCGATCCAGACGCTTAACCTGGGGAATCACCTTGTAGCTCTGCCCTGCCATATTAAAGCGATTGACATAGCCGCCACCCAACAAAGTGCCCAAGTCCGCTGTCACCGTTTGCAAATTCAAACCCAGATCCGCCACCTTTTCGCGGTCGATAGTGAGTTTGTAATCCGGTTGATCCACTTTTACATCCAGGGTTTGGAAGTAAAATTTATGGGATTTCACCATGGCTTCCTGCAGGCGCAAGGCGTAGTCGTATATCTCTTTGATATCGGCGGTTGACGCCAACACAAATTCCACAGGCATAGAGCCACCACCAGGCAATGCAGGCGGTGTAATGGGCAGAATTTTTACACCGGCAATGCCCGCGAGTTTTTGCTGCACCTCTGGCATTATCTGGAACACATCGCGGCTGCGCTCGGCCCAGGGCTTGGTCACCATACCCGAGAAACCACCGGTTGGGCTGGTTAACTGAAAGGTAAAGTCAGTTTCAGGAATACTCATAAACGCCTGATTGACTTGCTTACCATAGAAGGATGACTGATCAACAGTTGAGTTAGCCTGGGCATCGACAATCCCAAAAATAACACCCTGATCTTCAGTTGGCGCCAGCTCTTTTGGAGACATCATGTACAAGGGGAAGATCAACAGCGTAATGCCAATCCAGAAGATATAAACACCGCGACGGTTCTCCGGCTGCAAAGTAACTTCCAGCTTGCGCGAATACCACGCCTGAAATTTATCAAAAGGTTTAGCTAGGGGCGCCTTAATATGTTTGTGCGC
>CBINKF010000671.1:0-2136 GCA_966251115.1 uncultured Cellvibrio sp. | reverse complement strand
CCGCGCAACCAATTAAACCCGGGCAAAATCGCCACGCCTTCTGCCGAGCTGCAACTGCTTAAAATTGACGAAGTGGCTACTCGCGGCCAACAGGATCGCAAAATTCCGGTGCAGGTGTGGGAGGCTTATAGCGAAGGCATGCACTGCAATGGCAACGGCCTCTGCTACAACTGGAACCCCAACGATGCCATGTGCCCCAGCTGGAAAGGCACCCGCGAGCGCAAACACTCACCCAAGGGCCGCGCCTCGCTGATGCGCGAGTGGCTCAAGCAAATGAGCGAGCGCGGCGTCAACGCCGTGGAGGAAAGCAAAAAACTCAAGCGCAGCAGCTTTGTGTTTAATTTACCCGCGCGCATTATCAATACCATCGGCAAACGTCGCGGCGATTACGACTTTTCCCACGAAGTGAACGAATCCATGCAGGGCTGCCTGGCCTGTAAATCCTGCGTTGGCCAGTGCCCGATTAAAGTGGATGTGCCCGAGTTCCGCGCCAAGTTTTTGGAGCTCTACTACAGCCGCTATTTGCGTCCGCTCAAGGATTATTTTATCGGCGGCCTGGAATTTATGATTCCCACCCTGGCGAAAATGCCCTGGCTGTACAACGCCATGATGAAACCGCGCTTTATGCAAAAAATCCTCGCGCGTTTTGTCGGCATGGTGGACAGCCCGCTGCTTACCGGTATCAGTTTGCACAAGGCGGCAGAGAAACTCGGCGTGCCCTACGCCACCCTGGAAAATATTGCGCAGCTAACACCCGCGCAAAAAGCCAAGGCAGTCATTTTGGTACAGGATGCCTTCACCAGTTATTTTGAAACGCCACTGGTAATCGACACCTTAAAACTTTTGCAAAAGCTCGGCTTTGTGCCCCTGCTCGCGCCCTTTAAACCCAACGGTAAACCCCTGCAGGTACACGGCTTCCTCAAAGCCTTTGCCAAGGCCGCCGATGCCAATGCCACCCAATTAAATGGCATTGCCTCCTCAGGTATTCCGCTGATGGGGATAGAGCCTGCCATGACCCTCGCCTACCGCGCCGAATACAAAAAAGTGCTCGGCGATAGCGCGCCTAAAGTGGCCTTGATTCAAGAGTGGCTCGCCAAACAGGCGGAGCAACTGGCAGACAAGAAAAACGACTTCCGCAAAGCTGACTTCTCACTGCTGGCCCACTGCACCGAAAAAACCAATGCGGTGACCTCCATTAAAGATTGGCAGACCATTTTCACTGGCCTGGGTCAATCCTTAAAGGTGATAGACACAGGTTGCTGCGGCATGGCCGGCACCTACGGCCACGAAGCAGCCAACGCTGAAACCTCCAAAAAAATCTACGCACTTTCCTGGTCGCAGGTGGTCAATAACCCGGTTAACGCCGGCAAGCTGACTGCCACGGGTTACTCCTGTCGCAGCCAGGCCAAGCGCATAGATCAAGTAAAACTACCGCACCCGGTGCAAGTATTGCTGGGGCAACTTAACTGAGGTGAATCCCGGTCGCGCAGTTTGCGCGGCTGGGAAGCAAAACACCTTATACCGCCACTGACAAGCGCTTAAAGCGCTTTGGAAAAGACGAATAAAGACTATGAAAATCCTACGCAAACTGTTTGGCAGTAAATCCAAAGTTGAACCCGTTAAAGCGACCCCCGTGGTGGTTGCTCCGGTTAAACCGCCCAAGCCAGTGATCACCCTGGATGTGGTGGAGCAAACCAGCGACGAACAGGAACTGTTAAAACTGGCCAGCGATGGCGCCACCAGTCAATTGCGCCAGGCGGCGGCCGAAAAAATTGCCAGCCGTGAACTACTCGAAGCCCTGGCCAAGGCCGCCAAAAATAAAGATAAAAACGTCTTTAAAATTGTTAAAACCAAACTGGATGTATTTAAAGCCGAAGACGCCAAGCAGGCTGAGCTGGAAGCGCGCGCGCTACAGGTTTGCGAAAAGCTTGAGCGTCACTCGGTGCTGGAAGCTGACGCCCTGTTTAAGGCGCGTCTGACGGTGCTGCAACAGGAGTGGGCCAGCCTCGGCGATGACCTGAGTGAAAAAGCGCGCGACCGCCACCAAGCTGCACTCGCCGCTTGTGAAGCAAAAATTGCTGCCCAGGCCGCCGCTATCGCCGGGAAGGATGTCGCCGACATCGACCGCAAAATCGC
>CBINKF010000670.1:0-2137 GCA_966251115.1 uncultured Cellvibrio sp. | reverse complement strand
CATAATCGCGGCCATGCCCGCATCGCTATCGCTATTGGCGGCCAATACCAGGCCCGCCAGCATGCCGGCGAGCATGGGCAGCATCATTTTCTTTTCACTCTCGAGCTGACGCGCATAGTGGCGCTGGCTCAAGTGCCCCATCTCATGCGCGAATACTGCCGCTAGCTGATTTTCGGATTTGGCGTAATTGAGTAGCCCAGTATGCACACCGATGATTCCGCCAGGTACTGCAAAGGCATTAAGTGTCGGGTTTTCCACCAACACCATTTGGATGTGTTTTTCCTTGAGTTGGCTATAGGGCAAAAGCCGGTCGAACAATTGTTCCAGGTAGTTAATAACCAGTGGGTCGGATGAGGTAGGTACCTGGCTGCGAAAGGCGCGCAGCCATTTTTCGCCCAGGATTTTTTCCTGGTAGGGGGTAATGGTAACCGAGCTGGTGTCGCCCAACGTCGGCAGTTCTACCTCGTCGGCCCAGGTATTTACTGGCAGCCAAAGTGATGCCAGCAACAGCGGGTAGCGAACGAAAGACAAGCAGGTTGGAAAACGGCGGGTCGATTGGACGGAACTGGACACAGTTAACACAAACTCCTGAAAAGCATTAACGCCCATTGGGCATGCACAGCGAAGCTGCAATTTGCACAGCTATTGACCGCCGCGGGGAAAAAAGTAACAAATTACTCTAGCGTTTTTGCACGTTAAAGACTAGGTTAGCAATCCTCTAAGACCCTGGAACTCCTACTGGGTTCGTTTGAATAACCGGGTTTTGGCCAATAATTCATCAAATCCTGACGTTAGTCTGGCGGCCCTCGCGGCGAGCCGGCAGTGGTTTTTTTATGGTATTCAAGCGAGTAGCACAGGCTTCTCACCAGTATTTATCAACCGCCAAGGATGGCTCAGTAGAGGAGCGCAGGTATGGCTGAAGCTGATTTTTTCAGTTGTTGTCAGGGCGAGGTAACCCAGGAGCTTGATGCCCGCGGGCTGCGCTGTCCACTGCCCCTGTTAAAAGCCAAGCAGGCTTTGCGCGACCTGGCATCAGGTGAAACCCTGCGCGTTCTGGCAACCGATGCCGGCTCAATGCGCGATTTCCAGGCTTACGCGCAGTTGAGTGGACAGCTGCTTGAAATGGCTGCTGAGCAGGGGGGAACCTATTGCTACAGATTGCGCAAAGTGGGTTAACTTAGGTGCAACCTGCGCAGGTGTGGGTGACAAATGCTGGCGGGGCCAGAGCAGTTGAAATACGCAATACATGTGGCAGGGTTAATTGCTGCAACTTCCGGGCGAGACAGCGCTAATTTGGGGGAACAATGGTGAAACTTATTCCCAGACGGCAAGCGGCGGGGCTTATTGGCCAGTGCCTCAGCCTCTACCTGCTGGTAATTTGTGATGTGAGCTGGGCGGTTACAGCTGAAGCTGATACCCATATGACTGTCGCTGCGCCGCTGGGCGCGGTAATCGCGCAAACCCCGGCTCCGGGCCCCGATGCCGTTGGTGCCACCACCACCGATAAATCTCCCGTTGAGGTCTCCCCTGATGCCGTTAAACGCTTTACCCCGCTAAAAAGTACGCGCGACGCACGCAGCTACCGCTATGTCCAATTAGCCAACCATATCAATGCGCTGCTGATTTCCGACCCTGATCTAAAGGTAAGTTCAATTGGCATTAGTCTGCCGTTGGGGGAGGGCGCTGGTCCAGCTTGGCTGAACGCCAATCCCGGCTGGGCGAAACAATTGCTGCACCTGCCGAATACCACATCCGGCGCAAGTCTCGCGGACGTTGTGTCCCAGGCCGGCGGTCGTCTGGGGGCCATGCAATCCCTTAGCTCCACCAGTTATGGGCTGGAAATTGAGAGCGCGCAGTTCGCGTCTTTATTCACACCATTACTGCAATGGCTGGCCAACCCGCAAGTTAATACCACCTTTGTTAAGAGTCTGCTTGCTCCCAAACTGTTGACGCGCGCGCGCGTCGCTGAAGAGCCGCTATTGATTAGTGAGCTGTTTGCGGCGCCCGATCCATTGCTGCCAAACCAATTGCAGCCAAGCCAATCCATCAGGCTTGTTGGCGCGGGAGATTTTGATATCGATTGGGCGGCGCAGGATTTGACGAATTTCCTTCACAACCGCATCAACCTCAGCTCAAC
>CBINKF010000669.1:0-2138 GCA_966251115.1 uncultured Cellvibrio sp. | reverse complement strand
AGGGGCACATCGAGGATCTTGTCGCCGCGACTGGTCAGCGGCACCAACTCTACCTGTAGGCCCGGGTGATGTTGCTCTAACTGAGCCTGAACATATTCGGCCTGCCAGAGTGCAAGCAGACTTTTGCGCGTAGCAATGCGCAGTCGAGAGGGGGTAGTGGACATAGGAAATAAACGCGTGAATTCAACAAAGTGGCCGAATCATACCACTTATTGGGCGGGGACTTTAGCGAGCTGGTGCAGGAATTAGCTGGCCCGCGAGACGCGGGCCAGCCCGGGGGACTAGTTGGCGCTTTCAACACCTTGCAGCAGGAAATGCCTGCCGTGGTGATTTTTAATCGCCTGCCTGCCCAGCGACCCCACCAGCATACCCACCAGCGAAGCCAGGACACCCGCCAGTTGCGCAGGGAACTCTTCGCCCGCGGGAGTAAAGGTAAAACACAACCAGAAGACTATGCCCAGCACTATGGAGAAAATCGCGCCCTGGGTAGTCGCCTTTTTCCAGTAGAGGCCGAACACCAGTGGAATAAACGCGCCTACCAAAGGCACCTGATAGGCATTACCCACCAAATCGTAAATCGGGGTTCCCTGCAGCGCGACGGCGTAACTGCACACACAGATACTGAAAACAAATACCGCCAAACGCATATTGCGCAGCTCTTTCTGGTCCGACTCACGCGGTGCGAATTGACGCCAGATATTTTCAATAAAGGTCACCGAAGGTGCCAGGAGAGTGGCAGATGCAGTGGACATAAGCGCCGACAAGAGCGCGCCGAAGAAAAACACTTGCATCACAAAAGGCATGTGCTGGGTTACCAGGGTGGGGATTACTTTTTGCGAGCCATCTTCCGAATCAATCAGGCTTTGCGCCTGCTCAGGCATAATAATCAGCGCGCTGGTGACCAGGAACATAGGCACAAAGGCAAACAGAATATAAAAAGTTCCGCCGATGACCGGACCGCGCACCGCAGCTTTTTCGCTCTTGGCTGACATTACCCGCTGGAACACGTCCTGCTGCGGAATGGAACCCAGCATCAGGGTGATGGCCGAACCGATAAAAAACAGCACTTCTTTAAAGTCTGGCGGCGGTAAAAAGCGGAATAAATCTTTTTCGCGCGCGAGGTTGATAACCTTGTCTGCGCCACCGGCCAGATGACCGGCGTAAATGGCAATACCAGTCAGGCCCACCACCAGCACTATCATCTGTACAAAGTCGGTGACAGCTACCGACCACATACCCCCAAAAAGCGTGTAGGCGAGAATAATAATGGTGCCGATAACCATGCCCAGGGTTACGCTGATAGCGCCGTCACTCAGCAAATTAAACACCAGTCCCAGTGCGGTCACCTGCGCCGCCACCCAACCCAGGTAGCTCAAAATAATGATCAGCGAACAGGCCAGCTCCACCTGGCTGCCAAAACGCTCGCGATAAAAATCGCTGATGGTCAGCAGTGTCATGCGATAAAGCTTGGCCGCAAAAAACAGCCCCACCAGAATTAAACAGGCACCGGCGCCAAAGGGGTCTTCGATAATGCCGTTCAAACCTGACTGCACAAATTCCGAGGGAATACCCAGCACCGTCTCGGCGCCAAACCAGGTGGCGAAGGTGGTGGTAATTACCATATAAAGCGGTAAGTGGCGTCCGGCCACTACGTAATCTGCGGTACCCTTAACGCGTTTGGCAGCCCACAGGCCTATAGCGACAGTTACCAGCAAATACATGAATACAAGCGTTAATAGCATGGTTTCACCTTTATTTATTGGCCGTATTGATTAATTTTTATGCGCAGCTAGTCACCCACACCGCCCTGCTGCCTGCGGCTGGCCAAGCTGGGAACTGCCTGATGTGTAGGTCCCAAGGCACGGCCATTCTATTGCATTTTAAACGCGATTAGCTTGCATTTTTTACGCCATCTGCCAGGCAAATTCTGAAAATTTTCACAAAAAAAATGACCCCGAAACGGGGCCATTTTTTACTAACTACAACTGCCAAGTTTGCTAACAACTGCGACTATTGCTAGATGTACTAGATGGGGCGACCACCATAGTCAGATGTCGGCTTCTTGGGTGGGTCTGCCGTGACGTTGGCCGGCACCTCGCTGATTTTCCCACCGCGGGCGAGAAATTCGGCAATTTGCG
>CBINKF010000668.1:0-2139 GCA_966251115.1 uncultured Cellvibrio sp. | reverse complement strand
CCCTGGGCGGCCTGCTGGGGGGATTTGCCGCAGGCGGTGAGAACGCTGGCGGTGAGAATGAGTCCAATAAAGAGATTGAAGGATGGGTACTGCGACCGCATGAGGTATTTCTCCCAACTGATTGCCACTAGAATGAACGTTCATTCTAAAGATTTACCCGGACAGGCGCCAAATGACAAAAGTCCTAAAATGACCGATAAAAGTGCAAAAAAACGTTAAGCCGGGTGCGGTTGGTGGGTTTATCGACATTGTGGCATTTGCAGTTTTGTTCTGGCTCCTGTCAGCTATAGGCAATACAATGTCGGCCCATTTTACCGGGCTTTAATTCAGTGCAAGGGCCGGTGCAAGTGTTTAAATCTGCCTTTAAGGGCAACGCGTAGGTGGAAAATCAGGCAATGACTCAGTTTGGTATAGATGTAAGCGCAGATGACATAGTGGATACCCTCGGTTTCTTTGATAACTGGGAGGAGCGATACAAATACATCATCGATCTGGGAAAGGAGTTGCCGCCTATGGATGAAGCCCTTAAAACCGAGGAATCCCTGGTGCGCGGCTGCCAGAGTAAGGTGTGGCTGGTGGATGAAAATCGCCAGGGTAAACTGTTTTTTACCGCCGATAGCGATGCCTTTATCGTCAAAGGGCTTTTGGGTGTGGTCTTGGCTGCCTTTAATGGCAAGTCACCAGGGGAAATTCTGGCCTTTGATGTGGATGCCTATTTCGATCAGTTGGATCTAATTCAACACCTGAGCTCAACCCGCGGTAATGGCCTTAAGGCCATGGTGAAGCGGATTAAGGATAGGGCCGCTTCGTTAAACTAGTAATTTTGCCAATTTGCCCCTGGTTTTTGTTTATTAATCAAGGGGCTAGCATATAAAAATCAAGCCGACCCGCGTATAATCCGCGGGTTTTGTATTTTGTGGGTCCTTATTCGCTGAATAACTAGCACCGCAAGGCCCGTACTTTGGAATTTTTGGAATTTAAGGGTAGTGGAGTTTCCATGGCTGTTGAACAAACTTTATCGATTATCAAGCCTGATGCAGTCAGCAAAAATCACATAGGTGAAATCGTGGCGCGCTTTGAAAAGGCTGGTTTGCACATTGTTGCCCAGCGCATGATGCAGCTGAGTGCCGCGCAGGCCGAAGGTTTTTACGCCGAGCATAAAGGCCGTCCCTTCTTTGATGGCCTGGTTAAGTTTATGACCTCGGGCCCGGTGGTTGTACAAGTATTGAGCGGCGAAAATGCCATCGCCCTTAACCGCGAGCTTATGGGCGCCACCGACCCAGCCAAAGCGGCGCCCGGCACTATCCGCGCCGACTTCGCGACAGCAATCGACGCCAATGCGGTTCACGGCTCGGATTCACCGGTTTCCGCCGCGCGCGAAATCGCCTACTTCTTCCCCAGCAATGAGGTTCTGGTTCGCTAATTGGCGAACCGGCGCTCTGTTTTCAGCAGGTACCGAAAATGACTGAGCAATTCAATCCAAACGCTGAACAGGTTTCCGCAGCGGAGGCGGTTCAAGCGGGCAATATGGAAGGCTCAACCAAGGTCAATCTGCTGGGACTGCCAGAGGCCAAACTCATCGCGTTTTTTGAGTCCATTGGCGAAAAGAAGTTTCGCGCGATTCAGGTGATGAAGTGGATTCACCAAATGGGCGCAGACAACTTTGATGATATGACCAACGTCAGCAAGGACCTGCGCGCCAAGCTCGCCAAGTGTGCGGAAATTAAAGCACCGGATGTGCAGCAGCAATTTGACTCGGCTGATGGCACGCGCAAATTTTTGATTAAAGTGGCCGGCGGCAATGTGGTGGAAACCGTATTTATCCCCGATGGCGATCGCGGCACCCTGTGCGTGTCCTCGCAGGTGGGGTGCTCGCTCGATTGCAGCTTTTGTGCAACCGGCAAGCAGGGTTTTAACCGTGATCTCACCGCCGCGGAAATTATTGGCCAGGTGTGGATTGCCGCTAAATCCTTTGGTCAATTACAGCCTAATGGCCCGCGCCGCGTGACCAACGTAGTGATGATGGGCATGGGTGAGCCGCTGCTCAATTTCGACAATGTGGTTGACTCCATGAACCTGATGATGCACGACAATGCCTATGGTATCTCCAAGCGTCGAGTGACCTTGAGTACCTCGGGG
>CBINKF010000667.1:0-2143 GCA_966251115.1 uncultured Cellvibrio sp. | reverse complement strand
CTCTAAATAGGCGGGGTTATCGCGCTGGTCCACCGAGGGAAATTTAAGGACGACTTTTTCACCCGTGTGTAAATCGCTGGCGAGGTATACGTGGCTGCGGCTGGTAATTTTTAATTCGCGCTGAATTTGATAGCCATCGATCACCGAACGCGCATCCAGCGCCGGGGCAAAGGGCAGTTCGGCTAATTGCTGGTAAACCTGGGGCGCCTGTTGATCGGCCAGCTGATCTATGCGAATCAGTTGCAGGGTGAGGTTATCGTCGCTGCCATTGGCCAGGGCGCGCTGGGTAATGGCTTCGGCGGTGGCGTCCAGGCTGGGCAGCTTTTGTTCCAGCAACTGCAGCCATTCGCGCTCGCTGATAAATTCATAAATGCCATCGGTGCAAAGCACAAACCAATCGCCCGCCTCCACCGAAAAGGCGGCGTAATCTATCTCGACAAAATCGTCTATGCCGAGGGCGCGGCTGAGCACGGATTCATTGGCGGAGAGCTGGGCGCGGTGATCAACGGTTAACTGCTCCATCTGCTTATTGCGCAGGCGATAAATGCGCGAGTCGCCCACATGGAAAATATGCGCGCTGGCGGATTTGATAATCAGTGCGCTAAAGGTGCACACATAACCGCGATCTTTATCAAAGCGAAACTGGCTTTGACGGGTAAGTGAATGCAACCAGGAGTTGGTAGCGGCTACAACTTGCAGGCCAGATTTTTTTACCGACCAGGCATCGGAGGTGCAGTAGTAATCGCTAAAAAAACTTTGCACGGCGGTGGCGCTGGCAATGTGGCTGAGGTTGCTGCTACTGATGCCGTCGGCCACAGCCAGGGCGATGCCTTTGCTGTGCAACTGATTGGGCTCTGGTGTAAACAGGCCGTGGTAGTCCTGATTGATTTCCTTGCGCCCTTTATCGGAATACTGGCCGCTGGAAAATTGAATGGCGCTAGTCATTATTTATTGAAATTCACCTTGCGTTGTTCCAGGGGAGTGACAACTGCACATGGCAAAGCTGGCTGAAATGCGCACCAACCAGTTTTGCAATGGCCAGTAATAGCGGCGGTGGCGAGTTGAAAATCGCTACCGCCGCCAGCGGTTTAGGCCAGGTTACGCTTGGGTGCGGTGCGCACGTGGGTGGAGTAAAGGGTCAGGCCGGTAAAGGCCAGGCCACCCACCAGGTTGCCCAAAGCGGTGGGGATTTCGTTCCAGATAAAGTAATCGGCAATGGAAAATTGGCCGCCCATAATCAGGCTGAAGGGGAACAGGAACATGTTGACCACCGAGTGCTCAAAACCCATAAAAAAGAACAGCATAATCGGCATCCACATAGCGAAAATTTTACCTGTCACATTGGTGGAGATCATGGCGCCGACAACACCCAGGGACACCATCCAGTTACACAGCATGCCGCGAATAAAAATGGTAAACCAGCCATCCATACCATATTGGGCATAGCCCAGGGTACGCGCTTTGCCTATGCCGGCAACCTTGGCGGCAATGGCGCCGCCATCGGTGTTGTAACCAAAGGTAAAAATAAACGACATCATCACCGCCACAGTGAGCGCACCGGCAAAGTTGCCAATAAAGACCAGCCCCCAATTGCGCAGTACCTGAGGTATGGTGACCCCGGTGCGCTTGTCGAGCCAGGCCAGTGGGGTGAGCATGAATACGCCGGTAAGCAGGTCAAATCCCATAAGGTAAAGCATACAAAAGCCCACCGGGAATAATATTGAGCCCACCAGGTGTGAATCTGTTGCTATGGCAACACTTACGGCAAAGACTGCCGCCAGGGCCAGAATGGCGCCAGCCATATAGGCGCGCACCAGGGTATCGCGGGTGGACATATAAATTTTGGATTCGCCGGAATCCACCATTTTGGTGACGAATTCTGAAGGGAGTAGATAGGACATAGGTGTTTACTCTTTAGTCTGGGTCAGTAAGAGGTATGGTCATGGGCATTTAATAATTCACTCCTGCCACCCGGGCTTTGGCAACTTTCGTGCCTGTCCGTAAAAAATACGTATTAAGTCACTGTATTAAAAGAGTTTTTTGGCGCATTAGCGCCATTCTCACCGGCCCTTGCTTCAGGCATTTTGCGCGTAATTGGTGCGTTAAAAATTGACTCATGCGCCACATGATTTCAGCCTGGGCT
>CBINKF010000666.1:0-2148 GCA_966251115.1 uncultured Cellvibrio sp. | reverse complement strand
TCGCAGTGGTATCGAAATTCAAACCCAATACACCGGTGGCGGTAATACCTCTTACGCCAGCAATAGCAAATGGGCGCGTCCGGCGGGGCATTTGAATCAAGGGGCTAACAAAGGGGATATGAATGTACCCTGCTGGACAGGTACTTGTAATTACTCCCTTAATGTAACCAAGGGTTGGTATGACGCCGGCGACCACGGTAAATACGTGGTGAACGGCGGTATTTCCCTTTGGACTTTGTTGAACCTCTATGAGCGCGATCTCTATTTAAATCAAAACACTGACGCTGTTGCCGACGGCACCATGAATATTCCTGAAAGCAGCAACGGCGTTGCGGATATTCTCGATGAGGCGCGCTGGGAAATGGAGTTTATGCTCTCCATGCAAGTGCCTCAGGGTGAAGCCAAAGCAGGTATGGCACATCACAAAATGCACGACGTGGGTTGGACAGGCTTCCCCATGGCGCCGCACGAAGATCCGCAGCAGCGCGCGCTGGTACCACCCAGCACAGCCGCGACTTTAAACCTGGCGGCAACCGCAGCGCAGTGCGCACGTATTTGGAAAGATATAGATTCAGGTTTCGCCAGCACTTGCTTAACCGCCGCAGAGCGCGCCTGGAATGCAGCTCAGGCTAACCCCAATGATATCTATTCGGGCAATTACGACAACGGCGGTGGCGGTTATGGTGACAAACGTGTAGCGGATGACTTTTATTGGGCCGCTGCCGAACTTTACATCACTACCGGCAATAGCAAATATTTGTCGACGATTAATAATTTTGCCATTGCTAAAACAGATTTCAGTTGGGCTGATACCGAGCTGTTGGGATTAATGTCGCTGGCAACTGTGCCCACCAGTCAAACAGCCAGTTTACGCAGTAGCGCGCGCACTACAATCGCAAGTATTGCTGACACGCACCTGGCAACTCAAAACGCGTCTGGTTATGGCGTGCCTTCATCATCCCTGGACTTTTATTGGGGCTCCAACTCAGGTGTTGCAAACAAACTGATGCTAATGGGTTTGGCTTATGACTTTACCCAAAATGCAAAATATGCAAAAGGCGTGGGCCTGGGCCTGGATTATTTGTACGGGCGCAATACACTGTCGACCTCATTTGTGACTGGCGAAGGTACCAAAGCGGCTGCGCAACCGCATCACCGTTTTTGGGCCGGCGCTATCAGCGGTAGCTACCCCTGGGCGCCACCAGGTGCATTAGTTGGCGGGCCCAATTCCGGTCTGGATGACACCACCGCCGCGAGCCAACTGGCGGGTTGCACCAGCAAGCCGGCAAGCTGCTGGATCGATAATATTAATGCCTATTCCGTGAATGAAATTACCATTAACTGGAATGCCCCCCTGGCCTGGGTTCTGGATTTTTATAACGACTACGCTGCAAATACGGGCGGACAGAGCTCTTCGTCAAGTTCATCATCCAGCTCGTCTATTGCCAGTTCATCTGTCCCGAGCTCATCGTCCAGTTCTTCTGTGGCAAGTTCCTCCAGTATTTCGAGCAGCTCTTCTTCCGTTTCAAGTTCTGTGGCTTCCAGCTCGTCTAGCGCAGGTGGGGTAGGGCCGTGTAATTGGTATGGCACCCTGTACCCGCTGTGCGTCACTACGCAATCGGGATGGGGTTGGGAGAATCAGCAAAGTTGTATTTCGCTTTCCACCTGTTCCAGTCAGCCAGCGCCCTACGGTCCAGTTGGCAATACGCCGACCAACCACGCCCCGGTTGCCAGCTTTAGCATTAATGGCAGCGTGTTTGCGATTATGATTTCGCCGGTTCGTGTTGATGCCTCTGCATCTACCGATGCTGATGGCGATACTCTGAGCTATCACTGGGATTGGGGTAACGGTCAATCGGCAACGGGCGTAACGGCATCCACCAGCTATGGTTCGCTGGGAACAAAAACTATTACGCTCACAGTGGATGATGGTAAAGGTGGTGTGAGTACTGCAACAAAACAAATCACCATTATTAGTGATGTAATTTCCAGTTCGTCATCGTCCATCAGCTCGCAACCATCGAGTTCATCAAGCAGTTCATCATCGAGCCAAGTCTCCTCTTCATCCAGTATGAGCAGTGCTTCCAGTAGTTCTGTGGCCGGCGGAAGCCATTGTTCTTACGTGATCAGCAATGAGTGGAACGATGG
>CBINKF010000665.1:0-2151 GCA_966251115.1 uncultured Cellvibrio sp. | reverse complement strand
CCTGCATGTCGATGGCGAGAGCGCACAGCTCTCTGGTGATTTACAGCAGGGGGATCGGATAGTGGCGCTGGGCGCGCATCTGTTGCGCGAGGGCCTGGAGGTGCGCGTCGCTCATTCAGTCGCAGTGGCGACTGGAGGCAATGCGCTATGAGTGACGCTCGCTTTAATCTGTCGGCGCTGGCCGTGCGCGAGCGCTCAGTCACTTTATTTTTAATTATTCTGGTATCACTGGCGGGGCTTATCGCCTTCATGAAATTGGGGCGGGCGGAAGACCCGGCCTTTACCGTAAAAGTCATGACCGTCATCACTGCCTGGCCCGGCGCTAGCGCGCAGGAGATGCAGGACCAGGTCGCCGAAAAAATCGAAAAGCGCCTGCAGGAGCTGCGCTGGTACGACCGCGCCGAAACCTATACCCGCCCGGGTTTGGCCTTCACTACTTTGACCCTGCTCGACTCCACTCCACCGGCCGAGGTGCAGGAGCAGTTTTACCAGGCGCGCAAAAAAATTGGCGATGAGTCTATCAACCTGCCCGCCGGGGTGATCGGCCCCATGGTCAACGATGAGTATGCCGATGTGACCTTTGCGCTCTTTGCGCTCAAGGCCAAGGGCGAACCTTTGCGTTCGTTGGTGCGCGATGCCGAGCGCCAGCGCCAGCGCTTGCTGCAGGTGCCGGGGGTAAAAAAGGTCAATATTGTCGGCGAGCAGGCCGAGCGCATTTATGTCGAGTTCTCCCATGAGCGCTTGGCCACCCTGGGGGTTAGCCCGCAGCAAGTGTTTGCCGCGCTCAATAGCCAGAATCTTCTAACGCCGGCCGGTTCGGTGCAAACCCGGGGGCCGGAGGTATTTATTCGCCTGGACGGCGCCTTTGATGAACTGCAAAAAATCCGCGATACGCCAATAGTGACCCAGGGTCGCACTCTGAAGCTTGCCGACATAGCCAGCGTTAAACGCGGCTATGAAGACCCGGCGACGTTTATAGTGCGCAACGGCGGCGAGCCGGCGCTGCTGCTGGGTGTGGTGATGCGCGAAGGCTGGAACGGGCTGGACTTGGGCAAGGCTCTGGCAAGCGAAGTGAGCGCAATTAACGCCGATTTGCCCCTGGGTATGAGCCTGACCCTGGTAACTGATCAGGCGGTTAACATCCGCGCCTCGGTGGATGAGTTTATGCTCAAGTTTTTTGCCGCCCTGTTGGTGGTCATGCTGGTGAGCTTTATCAGCATGGGCTGGCGCGCTGGTCTGGTGGTCGCTGCGGCTGTGCCGCTGACGCTGGCCGCGGTGTTTGTGGTGATGCTCGCCACCGGCAAAAACTTTGATCGCATTACCCTGGGCTCGCTCATTCTGGCCCTGGGGCTGTTGGTGGACGACGCCATTATCGCCATTGAAATGATGGTGGTGAAAATGGAGGAGGGTTATAGCCGCACCAAGGCGGCGGCTTTTGCCTGGAGCCTGACGTCGGCGCCCATGCTCTCGGGCACCCTGGTGACGGCGGTGGGCTTTATGCCCAATGGTTTTGCCCGCTCATCCGCCGGCGAGTACACCAGCAATATGTTCTGGATTGTGGGTATTGCGCTTATTGCCTCCTGGGTTGTCGCCGTGGTGTTTACCCCCTATTTGGGCGTAAAAATGCTCCCGTCTTTTACTAAGGAGCAAGTTAAAAAAATTGAGGGTGGTCACCAGGCGATTTACAACACCCCGCGTTACAACCGCTTTCGCCAATTACTGGCGCGCGTAATTGCGCGCAAGTGGCTGGTGGCCGGTTCGGTGGTGGGGCTGTTTGTACTGGCGCTGCTCGGCATGGCGATCGTCAAGAAGCAGTTCTTCCCCATCTCCGACCGCCCCGAAGTCTTGGTTGAAGTGCAAATGCCTTATGGCACCTCCATCACCCAAACCAGTGCCGCTACCGCCAAGGTGGAAGCCTGGTTGGCCAAACAACAAGAGGCCAGAATTGTCACCGCCTACATAGGTCAGGGTGCGCCGCGCTTCTTCTTTTCGGTGGGGCCAGAGCTGCCCGATCCGTCCTTTGCCAAAATCGTCATTCGCACCGACAACCAGGAGGAGCGCGAAGCGCTCAAACTTCGTCTGCGTCAGGCCATTGCATCTGGCCTCGCCCCCGAGGCGCGGGTACGTGTCACCCAACTGGTTTTTGGGCCT
>CBINKF010000664.1:0-2151 GCA_966251115.1 uncultured Cellvibrio sp. | reverse complement strand
CCTGTTTGAAGGCTTTTTATATCATACAAATTTTATCGTTTAAATCATTTTTTAACCAAAAACATGGAAACTTTGTGCAAGCCTGACAGCTTATATCCCGCTTACATATATGAACCAAATAGCCACTTAATAAATTTAGAAAAGTAATAAAAGCGACGCCCGGCGCGAAACCGGGCGCGAGCCGATTATTGGATTAAGTTGATATCAAAAATGCGCACACCCGCTCCATTGGTGCCGTTGTAGCCATAGATTTCAACATCGACGTTGCCGGAACAGCTGGGGGTAATATCCGCTGTCATAAAGCTACCGTTGCCATCGTAATAGGCCTCGGCACCATCCACCATAATGCGCAGTTTGCGCGTTGCGTCATTGCTGGCGCTGGGGGCGTGATTCACCTGTAGGCGGAAGGGGCATTGCACCTGCTTGATTAACACTTTACCGATGCTGTTGGTATTGTTGCCAAATTGCACCGCGCCGGTGGAACCATCGCTACCGCCAGGCGCGGTCTGCGCAGTATTAATTCGCAGTTTGCCGGTAAGCTTGAACGCGTAACTATTGGTGTTGGTCAAACTGGGTGCATCCACTTCACCGCTCAGCGTAGTTTCTGAGTTATCGGTGAGGCCGGTATCGCCCAGTGTGGCAAAGTTGGCGGTGAGTACACTGGTGTTACCCAGCGAGGAATCGCTGGAGCTGCTCGCCTCACCACTGCTGACACTGGATGAGGACGAAGCCTCGCTGCTGGCAGACGAGGAGGAGCTGGAGCTATTTGCCGCTGTAGCAATTTTGCCCACACCGGCGTTGGCCATAACCACCGCAGGTACATTGGCTGCCGCATCCATGTCGACTGTGTAGGGCACAGTGACTACACAGGTGGACTGCATTTGGCCATCAATCATCTCAGGGACTACTAAAGCACCATTGCCAACACTGCGCGAATAGTAATAGGGCGCGAGGGTGTTGTCGTTGTTGGTTTGCCAACAGCCGGGGGTGGGCGAATCGTCCGAGGCCAAGAGTGGGTTATTGGCGTTGTGGAAATAATTGCTCTCCACCAATACCTTGCCGTTAGCGCGCGAGTTGATGCCGTGAATCATGTAATTCAAGTCATCGTTATCCCAAAAGTTGTTATACACATGCACCAGCGCCTGGCGCACCAGCGGCGTGCGCTGCTGGATATTGCGATACCAGTTGTGGTGGAAAGTGATATTGCTATTGGCGGCGTCATCATCGTTGTAGCCAACCAGACCGGCGCGACTGGAATCGTTGTAAAGGTTATAGGAGACAGTCACATTGGTCACACCGGATTTCATATCCAGCAGCGAATCGTAGCCGTCTTTTTCACCGCCCGATGCCTCCAGCCAATTGTGATCAATCCAGACTTTATCCACACCGGATTCCATACCTATGGCATCGCCACCGTTGGAAATAGGCGTTCCACTTTTTTTCACGTTGCGGATATGAACATTTTGAATGATGATGTTGGAAGAGTCGCGCACATGAATGCCCAACTCATCAAACAGTGCATTGGTGCCCACGCCAATAATGGACACATTACTCATCTGTTTTATTTCAATCTGATCCGCCACGGTGTTGCAGCCCTGGGCAGTGGTATTGCTGTGATTGATGGTGCCATCCACCATAATGATAATGGGTGTGGTTTTGCTCGCGCGCCCGGAACACAGGGCCGCATTTAACTCGGTGCCGGTAGAGACATAAATGACCTCGCCGCCCGCACCACCAGTCACATTGGCATAGGCTGCAAAACCTTCAATTTTTGCCGGGCGAACTTCGGCGCTGCCATAATCGACACTGCTGGCGGAAGAAGAGCTTGCACCTGATGAACTTGAACCAGATAAATTTACACAGGTATCAGTCGCATCGGAACTGCCATAGCCGTAAACACAGCCCAAGCCAGTGGGCAGAGTGCCGGCGACTTCCGCAGGATTGTAGGCACCAGTGTTGGTCCACAGCATCCAATCGATAGAAGATTTATAAGCGGCGCTGCCGCTCACTTCGCCAAAGCGAATAAAGTTGTCGCCAACCGCGCTGGTTGCGCGCATGGTTACATTGCTCAGCGACAAGTTGGGCATAAGGTTGCCGTTGCGATATACATTAACGGAACCTGTAGTGGCGTCAGTTAAGGTGATAGCAATT
>CBINKF010000663.1:0-2152 GCA_966251115.1 uncultured Cellvibrio sp. | reverse complement strand
AGTGACGAACTTGACGATAAGGCTGCAGAAGACTGTGAGGATGAGACCACGGAGAAAAGCGACGACGAGGAACTGCTGGCGACACTGGAGCTGCCCGCAATGGAATCACACCCGGACAAAAATTGCGGCTGCTCAGCGCCCGCACCATTTTTTTCCACCTGTAAACCCACCGCGATTTGCTGGCCCACCGCCAGGGTTTTATTCCAGTCCAGCGCGCTCGCACTATAGGGGTTAGTGCCACTCAGGTTGGCATTCCAACTGCTGCTCACACGGTTTTGGCTAAATTGCCAGGTTAAATTCCACCCGGTTACTGAGCTGGAGCCTGTATTGGTTAACCTGATTTCGGCAGTCAGGCCACTATTCCATTCATTGGTTACCACGTAAGAACATTCCAGCGCATCCGCACGGCCGGCGCCGCAGGCATTGAGTAGCCATAAGAGCCCAAAGAGCCCGACACGCATTAAACAGTCAGGTCGTATTAAACCACCAAGCCGCGTCCGGTGACGGGCATCCGGGATAGGGAGTTTCATAGAGGGATTCCTTGCATGAGATGTAAACATTATTTTTATACTGCAGCCGCATTGTATTATTTAACCGATTAATAAAAAGCCCACAGGATCTGCCCCAGGCCGTTAACCAGTTCTAATCCCCACCCAAAACCCGCTGATTTTCCAAGCGTTTTTAAGTGCACCGCGCGAACAAAGGTTTAGTTTTCAATTTTGCAAACATCCTTTGCCGATGAATCGCATGCCAAGTTATCTGCGGTAATGTTTTTGGCCACGTCATTGTGTGAACATCCCCATCGCAGGATGCACTTCACCGGCAATATCACTATTGCTCCACAAGGTTAAAAAATAATCCATTCTCGATAAGGATGATTAGCATGCAACATCATGTTCTCTCCTCGCGTTCATTACTTAAACGCGCGCTGCCCCTCGCGGTTGTGTTGGCCAGCTTGACGGCCTGCGGGCCGGACCAAACCACTAAAGCACCCGAACCCCAAGCTCAAAAAGCAGCGCTTATGGCGACGGCAGCCAGCAGTGTTCCCAGCAACCTGCCCACACTCAGCCCCACAATTCCATTGGAAATTACCGCTACGCCGCCCTTTAACCTGGACAGCCTGCAACACGATTTTGATGTCTTCTCCTGGCAGACGTTTGTCGCGCTCAACTGGCCGGCCAATGCCGACGGCAGCCCCAATACCAATTTGGTGATTGGCCAAAACCCGCAGGGGCCAGTGGTGTGGCAGAGCTGGCGCGAGAGCCGCACCATCTTTTTACCCGATGGCGCACAACCTGTGCCCTGGGGCCAAAGCAGCCCGGTGCCCGAGGTGTGTAAAGACATAAAAAATATTCCCCCCGGCGTGCTCATGCTCACGCAAGTAGGCAAAACGCCCAACGTATTGGACGAAAGTGGCCAGCCCTTCCAAACCGGGCCGCTGATCGATCAAAACGGCCAGTACACCCGCTACGAAATTCTCACCAACGAGAGCATGTTTAATTACATCCTCGACAACAACCTTTACTCCAAAGCAGGCCAGGCAAAATTTAATGCCGGTGCCGATTTCCCCTCCAGCAACAAAGAGGCCGGCACTGTTGGCTCAATCATGCTCAAGGCGGCCTGGGTAAAAATGGGCGGCAAGTTCGACCCGAAAAAATTCCACACGGCGTTTGCGCTGGTGTACAACAACCCGGATGAACAGCACGGGGTAAAACCCGCGTGTAGTTTGGAGCAGGTAGGTTTGGTGGGTTTCCATATTGCCCATAAAACCGAGAGTGAACCGCAATGGGTTTGGTCCACCTTTGAGCATGTGGCCAATGTGCCCACTCAAGGTGAAAAGCCGACACTGAGCGCTTACAACTATTTCGACCCGGCGTGCAGTGATTGCAAAATCAACCAGCCGCCACCGCGCCCCTGGAACCCGGGCAACAGCTTTACCCAGCCATCGCAAATCGAACGGGTTATTCCCATCACCGATGACGCTAAAAAACTGAACGATTCCTTCCATCAGGCGCTGGCCGCAGCAGTGCCGGATTCGGTCTGGTTGAATTACGAATTGGTGAGCACCCAGTGGCCCACCAACGCCACAAGCCCCACCGACCCGACCGGTGTACCTGCGCCCTCGTTCCTGGCTAACACCACCCTGGAAACT
>CBINKF010000662.1:0-2159 GCA_966251115.1 uncultured Cellvibrio sp. | reverse complement strand
AAGCTGCTGCTATTGCCAAAAAAGTTCCTCTGTACGCCCACATTGCTGACATCAATGGCACCCCAGGCAAGTACTCTATGCCAGTACCCATGATGAACATCATCAACGGCGGTGAGCACGCCGACAACAACGTCGATATCCAAGAGTTTATGGTTCAGCCAGTTGGCGCCAAAACTTTTGCTGAAGCCCTGCGTATGGGCGCCGAGATTTTCCACAACCTGAAAAAAATCCTGCACGACAAAGGCCTTAACACTGCTGTGGGGGATGAAGGTGGCTTTGCGCCAAACCTGCCATCCAACGAAGACGCCCTGAAAGTTATCGCTGAAGCCGTAGAAAAAGCAGGCTACAAGCTGGGCGACAATGTGACCCTGGCGCTGGACTGTGCCGCTTCCGAATTCTACAAAGATGGCAACTACGATCTGGCCGGCGAAGGTCGTGTTTTCACTACCAATGAATTCTCTGATTACCTGGCTGACCTGGCTGCTAAATACCCAATCATCTCTATCGAAGATGGTAAAGACGAAAGTGATTGGGCTGGCTGGGCTGACCTGACCAACAAAATCGGTCACAAAATTCAATTGGTGGGCGATGACCTGTTCGTAACCAACACCAAAATTTTGAAAGAGGGTATTGAGAAGAAGATCGCCAACTCTATTTTGATCAAGTTCAACCAGATCGGCTCTCTGTCCGAAACTCTGGATGCGATCAAAATGGCGCAAGATGCCGGTTACACCGCCGTAATTTCTCACCGTTCAGGCGAAACTGAAGACACTACAATCGCCGACTTGGCTGTTGCTACTGCTGCGGGTCAAATTCAAACTGGCTCGCTGTGTCGCTCAGATCGCGTATCCAAGTATAACCGCCTGTTGCGTATTGAGGCGGAGCTGGGTGCAGCTGCACCGTACAAAGGTCGCGCTGAATTCAAGTCGTAATACTTGATATTAACAAAGGCCGGGTGACCGGCCTTTGTTAATTGGCTTCCTCAATTTCGCAGCATTCAATAATCAGTAATCAACTATGAAATGGCTTCTGGGAATTCTGGTGATGTTACTGGCCGCTCTCCAATATCGCTTGTGGATAGGTGAGGGCAGTTTGGCTCACGCCCATAGGTTGGAAGCCGAAATCAGCGTTCAAAAAGCCGAAAACGAAAAAATGCGCGAGCGAAACCGCATCATGGATGTTGAAGTGGATGAACTCAAAACGGGTTTGGATACCATCGAAGAGCGCGCGCGCAACGACATAGGTCTAATAAAAAAAGATGAGACCTTTTTTATGATTGTGGATCAAAATCCTTAATCAGCTCTAATTCTATCTAATCTTATGTCCCTCCAATCGTCGCAATCGGGTTCACCGAAGTTCTGGCTGGTTATTCCCGCCGCTGGCGTAGGCAGACGCATGGGTGCCAGCCTGCCCAAACAATATTTAGCATTAAGTGGTAAAACTGTTCTCGAGCGAACTCTCGAGCGCCTCCTTGGGTTTAATACCTGGAATGGTGTATTTGTGGCGCTTGGCGAAAATGATAGTTACTGGGAGCATTTGCCAATTGCTGGTGATGCGCGTATTAATCGGGTGGTTGGCGGGAAGGAGCGAGCCGATTCGGTGCTGAATGCGTTGAATCATATTTTACCAATAGCCTCACCGCATGACTGGGTATTGGTGCATGATGCTGCCCGCCCGTTAATTACCAGGACTTCAGTTCAAAAACTGCTGAGTATTTCCCATTCAGCTGTTGGCGGAATTTTGGCTGTGCCCGTGAGTGACACGCTTAAAACGGTGAATTCTGCAAACGAGATATCCGCTACTCTGGATCGGCGCGGCATCTGGCAGGCGCAAACCCCGCAGATGTTTCGTCTGGGCCTGTTGCAGGCGGCATTAACCAAAGGGTTGAGCGAAGGCGCCAGTATTACTGATGAGGCATCGGCGATGGAGCTGGCAGGCTACAAGCCTCTCATTGTCGAAGGTCGTAGCGACAATTTAAAAATTACGCGTGCAGAAGATTTGGCGTTGGCCGAATTTATTCTGTCCCAACAGCAATAAATTTAACGGAGCTAGCTATGTCCTTGCGAATTGGCCAGGGGTTTGATGTTCACGCTTTTGGTGAAGGTGACAAAATTGTTCTGGGTGGCGTAGCTATTCCCCATAGTCAGGGCCTGATTGCC
>CBINKF010000661.1:0-2163 GCA_966251115.1 uncultured Cellvibrio sp. | reverse complement strand
GCGTGAGGCCTACTGCAAAGGTGGCATGGCTTTTAGTCGCGACAATGTGCGCGCCATGATTGGTCAGCTGCGCAAAGGGCGGATGATCTGGTATGCCCCCGACCGGGATTTGGGGGAGAAGATGTCAGTATTTGTTCCTTTCTTTGGCGTGCAGACGGCGACTGTCACAGCTACCGCGCAGTTTGCGCGTATGGGCCGCGCCAAGGTGATTCCCTTTTGCCAATTTCGCCGCGCTGACGGTAGTGGTTATGATGTGGTGATTCACCCCGCATTTGAGAACTTTCCCAGCGGTGACGAGTTGGCGGATGCTCGCCGTGTCAATGAATTTATGGAGCAGGAAATCCGCAAGGCACCGGAGCAGTACTTTTGGGCGCAACCGCGTTTTAAAACCCGCCCTGAAGGCGAGGCCAAGATTTACTAATTGCTAAAATCCTATCGTCGAAGCATCAGGCTTCGGCGATAGCCCCTTTGTTAATCCCTTCAAAGGCTTTAACCCGGATTTTGCTATGCGGGATTTGTTGTTTGGTTTGCACGGCAAAATGCTGGGCAATAAATTCAACGGTTGAATCTGTATCCATCAAGTAGCAGCAACGCTGGGGCAGGGTGAGTTCAAACGGCCCCTGGGCCGAGGTGTAGGCGAACTGGTAGTAAGCCTTGCCGTCAACATCGGGCTGAGCGCAAATATCCTCGCGCGTGCCTACGTAAATATCCCGCCATTGCTCCGCCCACTGCTGCTCCAGTTGCGCTGACTTATCACCATCCACCCATATATCAATGCGTGAGCGATGGCCGTGGGCAATACGCTGGCAGTTGCCGCGGTGTTTTTTCAGGCCGTGGCTGTAGTGGTAGTAGGCGCCATCTATAGCTTCCAGGCTAAAGTCCAGCTCCAGGTTGGCGACAGACTCGGGGAACAGTTGTTTAAGTTGGCTAATGCACCAATTGGCAACGGACTCCCGGGTGAGAACTTCGGCGTCCACCAGGGCTATGGCGTCGCGCGGTGAGCGCGAGTGAATAAATTCGCCCTGGTCGCCAAAACGAAACTTTAATTCGATAAAGTCGCCGTCCTCCTGCAGGCTCAACAAGGGCGAGCGCGCAGGTACTGCCAGGCGGTGGTCCAGTTCTGTATCCAACCAGTGACGCAGCAATTTTTTTACAGTGCCAAAGTCGCACACCATCCCCTGCTCATCCAAATCCCCAATCAGGCGCACGTTGGCCAACCAGGTTTCTCCCAAGAGTCCGCGCTGCGGGTCGAGGAAGCTGAAATCGACGTTGGTGAGGTTATCTACGAATAACAACATGGGAACAACCTGGAAACATAAAAAATGGGCTAGTGAAGCGGGGAGGGCATGATACCACTAAACCCAGGCTGAGAGGTTTGGCGTATTTTTCCGTATTTTTGAGCCTTGCACGCTCATGGGTAACAGCAGGTTTGCCCATAAAAAGCGGCCCTGAAAAATATGCGATTGCTTGTGCACTAGTGCTTTTTATTTCTGAATTTATCTGCTAATGTTCATTTGTACTATAAGGGTACGGGATAAATTTGTCCTGGCTGTATTTCTCTGGGAACCCATGTCTGATGGGGGCCACCGCTAATAATAAGACGGGGAAAATCTGAGGCAATTTGTCTGTGTCAAGGTGAGATCTACAGATGGGTATCAGTGCGGTCGTTTGCACAATTGTGTGAGCTTTCTATTCCTGTCTGCGGTTATTTGCGTTAGTCGATTGCGGATGAAATATGCAGTCAATCAACGAAGTACTCAGGGTTGAAGCAGGGAGCGGCAGAAGTCGACTGGCAGAATTGCCGGAGTTCTCAATTTAACAATAATTCTCAATGAGAAAAATAATCATGATGAGTTCAATCAACACAGTCAGCAAAACCGGTAAAAAAATTGGCTTGGTGGTTATGGCGTTTTCCGCCGCACTGCTCGGGTCAGGTTCGGTCGGTGCACAAACCATTACCAGTAACCAGACCGGAACCAACAACGGTTACTACTATTCCTTCTGGAACGACAATACCAGTGGCTCCGTATCCATGACTTTGGGGGCCGGTGGTAATTACAGCACCAGTTGGAGCAACGTGGGTAACTTTACGGCAGGTAAAGGCTGGGCAACCGGTGGACGTAAAAATGTCACCTTTTCTGGCAGCTTCAACGGCGGTAGCAA
>CBINKF010000660.1:0-2165 GCA_966251115.1 uncultured Cellvibrio sp. | reverse complement strand
TCGTTCTGGCGACAGGTTCCAATCCGCGTGCTTTGCCGAATGTGCCGTTCGACGAAAAGCTGATTCTCTCGAATACTGGTGCCCTCGCGATTGATGCGGTGCCAAAGAAACTTGGCGTGATTGGTGCTGGCGTAATCGGCCTGGAATTGGGCAGCGTCTGGAATCGTCTGGGTTCCAAAGTGGTTGTGCTGGAAGCGTTGGACAGTTTCCTGGCGATCATGGATCAGCAAATTGCCAAAGAAGCCAACAAAATTCTCACCAAGCAAGGCCTGGATATTCGTACCAGCTCACGCGTTATCGGCTCTAAAGTTGAAGGCAAAGAAGTGACTGTTACTTACGTTGATAAAGACGGTAAAGAGCAGCAGGAAGTATTCGACAAACTGATCGTGTGCGTGGGTCGTCGCCCCTACACTGAAGGCCTGTTGGCACCGGATTCAGGTGTAAACCTGGATGAGCGCGGTTTTATTTTTGTTAACGAACACTGCGAAACCAATGCTCCGGGTGTTTGGGCAATTGGCGACGTAGTGCGCGGCCCAATGTTGGCGCACAAGGGTTCAGAAGAAGGTGTCATGGTTGCCGAGCGTATCGCTGGCCAAAAAGCCCAGATTAATTACGACATTATCCCCAGCGTTATTTACACTCACCCGGAAGTTGCTGCGGTTGGTAAAACCGAAGAGCAATTGAAAGCGTCTGGTGAACCTTATAACGTAGGTACATTCCCCTTTGCTGCCAGTGGTCGCGCTATGGCTGCGAATGAGAATCACGGCCTGGTAAAAATTATTGCTCACGCCGAGACTGACCGCATTTTGGGTTGCCATATTGTTGGCCCAAGCGCGGCCGATTTGGTGCAGCAAGTTGCTATCGCAATGGAGTTCGGTTCCAGCGCGGAAGACCTGGGTATGATGGTGTTTGGTCACCCAACCTTGTCTGAAGCCATCCACGAAGCAGCATTGGCAGTACATGGCCACGCCATTCACATTGCCAACAAGAAGAAGCGCTAATTAATTAGCGAATTTTAAAAGAGCACCGCAGAGTCCTCGAAATTTTTTGGCGGCTCGGCGCCCACAAGGGGCTGAGCCTACGACAACCCAGTTGGCGTGTTATTAATTACATGACCAACCTTCGTCAAATGGAACAACACCATGAATTTGCACGAGTATCAGGGTAAGCAACTGTTTGCCCAATATGGTTTGCCTGTCTCTAAAGGCATTGCTGCCGCAACTGTAGAAGAAGCTGTTGCTGCTGCAGATCAAATCGGCGGCGACATGTTCGTCGTTAAAGCTCAGGTTCACGCTGGTGGCCGCGGTAAAGCGGGCGGTGTAAAACTGGTTAAGAGCAAAGAAGAGATCAAGGCGTTTGCCGAAAAGTGGCTGGGCAAGAACCTGGTGACCTACCAAACTGACGAGAAAGGCCAGCCTGTTAGCCGTATCCTGGTTGAAACCTGTACCGACATCGCCAAAGAATTGTACTTGGGTGCAGTAGTAGACCGCTCTTCACGTCGCATCGTGTTTATGGCGTCTACCGAAGGTGGTGTGGAAATTGAAAAAGTTGCCCACGAAACCCCCGAAAAAATCCTTAAAGCCACTATAGATCCATTGGTAGGTGCTCAACCTTACCAAGGTCGTGAGCTGGCGTTCAAACTGGGCCTGGAAGGCAAGCAAGTTAACCAGTTTGTAAACATCTTCGTAAACCTGGCCAAACTGTTCAAAGAAAAAGACCTGGCGCTGGTAGAAGTTAACCCGCTGGTAATCACCCCGGAAGGCAATCTGCACTGCCTGGATGCCAAACTGGTTGTAGACGGTAACGCTATGTACCGTCACCCAGAACTCAAAGCTATGCAAGACCCATCACAAGAGGATCCACGTGAAGCTCACGCGGCCTCTTGGGAGCTTAACTACGTTGCCCTGGGTGGCGACATCGGCTGTATGGTTAACGGTGCCGGTCTGGCCATGGGTACCATGGACATAGTTAAGCTGCACGGCGGTCAACCCGCTAACTTCCTCGACGTGGGCGGTGGTGCGACCAAAGAGCGCGTGGTTGAAGCTTTCAAAATCATCCTTTCTGATGACGCCGTTAAAGCCGTTTTCATCAACATCTTCGGCGGTATCGTTCGCTGCGACATGATCGCAGAGGGTGTGATCGGCGCGGTAAAAGAAGTTGGCGTA
>CBINKF010000659.1:0-2168 GCA_966251115.1 uncultured Cellvibrio sp. | reverse complement strand
TCTCACCGGTACTGATCGCTTGCGGGTAATTACCAATTATTTTACACGCATGCGCTTTTGCACCCCTGAGGGTGAGCTGGAATTAAAAACCAAAGAGAGCGCTGGCGCCGCGCCGGCGGGCTTTTATCCCTGGTTTGCAATACCTGAACGCAAAACCCGCGCAGATAAAATTATTTTCGGCCACTGGGCCGCACTTGAAGGCCAAGCCAGGACCGCAGGGGTTTTTGCGCTGGATACCGGCTGCGTGTGGGGCGGCAAGCTCACCGCCATGCGCCTGGAAGATCAGACCTATTTTTCTTGCGACTGCAATACTTAACCACTGCACATGATTTCGATTTTTAGATGATTGGCTCCTAAAAAAATTACTAGTTAGCCTATTTTCTTTGTTCACTAGGCTTAACTTGCGTTTTGAACCTTGGTGGTTATAGTTAAGTGACAGTTGGGAAATCGCGCTTAAGCGTTTCTGCTATGTGTACCCGGGTTCGGGTTGTTGGGTGCGCGGCTTCCCTGATGAGGAGTGAGGCGTTATCCGTGCAGTCTGAGGTCTGGTGCGTCCTGGCGGTTTCTTTTTCGAGCCAAGTGTTTAGCTCGTCTTTCAGGTCGCTACCTGCATTATTTTGTTCGCCTGATTCTTCCTGTTAATCGCCTAATACATGGCGATCTTTGTTTTTTGCTCCCACCGGCAGTGGGACGCTCTGCCTTTGCTGTTCATTTTTGCGAGTTCCAGCATCATAAGCTTAAGAAGGAGTCGTAGAGTGAAGTGCTATCACCTGAGACCAGTCGCAAGTGTTCTGAGTGCAGCCTTATGGGCGGCTGCAGCGGAGGCGAGCGATTTCAATATGACGCAAGGGGCGACCCAAATCAGCCATGAGGTTTACAGCCTTCATATGCTGATTTTTTATATTTGTTGCGCTATAGCTGTCGTGGTATTTGGTTTGATGTTTTGGTCCATTATTCGCCATCGCAAAGCGCGCGGCCATGACCCCGAGCAGTTCCACGGCAGTGTAAAAGTGGAGCTGCTGTGGACAGCAATTCCCGTGGTAATTCTGGTCGCCATGGCGATTCCCGCAACCAAAACTCTGGTGGCCATGGAGGATGCCTCCAAAGCCGATTTAACGATTTTGGTAACCGGCTCGCAATGGAAATGGCATTACAAATATCTGGAATACCCTATCGAATTTTATTCACTACTGGCTACACCTCGCGCGCAAATTGAAAACAAAGCTGAAAAAGGCGAGCACTACTTGCGCGAGGTAGATAAACCCCTGGTTATACCCGCTGGTAAAAAAATTCGCTTTTTAATGACCTCCGACGACGTTATCCACTCCTGGTGGGTGCCGGATTTTGCGATCAAGAAAGATGCTAATCCCGGATTTATCAACGAGACCTGGACGCGTGTGGATCAACCAGGGATCTATCGCGGCCAATGTGCGGAGCTCTGCGGTAAAGATCACGGCTTTATGCCGGTGGTTGTGGAGGTAAAAACCGCAGCTGATTTTGATAACTGGGTAAAGGCGCAAATTCAAGCGCAAGAGGAGGCCAAAGCTGCCGAGGCCGCCAAAGGAATTCGCACACTTGATCAGGCGTTAGCAGACGGTAAATCACTTTACGAAAGCCATTGTGCGGCTTGTCACCAGGTGGAAGGCATAGGAATTACCGGTGTTATTCCGGCGCTTAAAGGCAGTGCTGTGGCAACGGGGCCTATCGCCAATCACTTGCATATAGTGATTTTTGGAAAGTCGGGAACGGCAATGCAGGCTTTCGGCAAACAGCTTGCGCCCAGTGATCTAGCGGCAATTATCACCTACGAACGCAACGCCTGGGGCAATAGCACCGGCGATTTGGTTCAAGCTGCAGATGTCAGTGCAGCCATGCAGGCGGAGGAATAATGATGAGCGACCAACACAGCCAAGCCCTGACTGCAGAAAACCATGATCATGAACACAAGGCCAGCGGCATTACCCGTTGGCTCTACACCACCAATCATAAAGATATAGGCACCCTTTACCTGGTGTTCTCGCTGCTGATGTTCTTTATCGGTGGCAGCATGGCCATGGTTATTCGCGCAGAATTATTTAAGCCGGGTTTACAATTTGGCGAGCCATTAGTCTTTAACAAAATGACCACAGTACACGGATTGGTGATGATTTTTGGCGAGGTCATGCCAG
>CBINKF010000658.1:0-2171 GCA_966251115.1 uncultured Cellvibrio sp. | reverse complement strand
GGCCGCCGGGATGTTGGAAATTCACAAGCGCGGTGGCTACACCCTGGCGCAGAGCGAAGCCAGCTGCGTGGTCTACGGCATGCCCAAGGAGGCGGTTCTGTTGGGCGGTGTTGATGAGGTTCTGCCACTGGAGTCCATGGGTGAGCGATTACTGCAATACCTGGCAAAATTGCAGGCGGGAAATCGTGTGTAAAACGTCACTGCCTTTTTAATCGCCTTTCAGTTTATTAATTGTAGATGCCTATTAATTGTAGATGCCTATTAATTGTAGATATCTATTAATCGGAGAGAGGTATTAATTGGCAAGTGTTACAGGAAACCAGACGCTGGTTAGTGGCAAATAGGGATTCTCCCATTCAACTTTACATTTACCAGAATTGAGTTCCAGAAGCTGTTCGATATTATGCGCTTTATCAGGTGCCGTTGATGAAGCGCTAGTGGGGCTTTCAAAACTCACCAGTTTGCGTATATCAAAAGCTTGGCTTTGAAGTGGTTTATGAGGCCGAATAAGCAATTTGGCATTGCCCTGGCTGTCCAGCAGGCTGACGCTTATACCCTCATTAAAATAGTGAAGGCAATTAGCGAGCAGCATGCGCAAAGCCAGACTAATTAAGAGCGGGTCTGCTTCTATATAGCATTCATCTTTAATGTGTATTTCAAGTTGGTGGCGATTAAAACCCTGCTGGTCACAGAGCTTGTGGCCAATACTCTCTAGCAAATTGCCCAGGTTTAGTTTGGTGTTTTGTAATAATTTTTCGTTGAAGAAGTAATTGTCGATAAATTGCTGTGACTTTAGCGAAAGCGATTGGGCGAGCTTAAGTTCCAGATTGCCCGTGCTTTGTTCCTGCATTTTTTGGCTAAGGCTGAGTGATAGGTTGATAAAATCCAGAAGCTGGGCATTGGTTTTGGCTAGTGATGAAGCATTTTTTTGTTTGTCACTTATATCGCGAACCACGCCAATGAAATAGGGTTCGTTGTTTACCATGATGATCGACACAATCAAATCCAACGGGAAGCTTTTACCATTTTTTCGCAGCCCGATAACTTCGCGTCCCCGGCCTAAAATATTGGCTTTGCGAGTCTTTAAATAGGCATCAATATAACCGTCGTGATTGCTTTTATAGGGTTCGGGCATGAGTAGGGATAGATTCTTGCCGATAATATGTTGTTTGCGATAGCCGAAGATAACTTCCGCCGCTTTGTTAAATGTTTGTATTAACCCCTTTTGATCAATCATGATGATGCCATCGGCAATATTGTCCAAAATAATTTGGGTATTGACCGAGTGCTCGATAAGCGCGGCCTTGTCCCGTGCGTGGTCTTGTTCGTGACTGGCGGTTTGGACGAATTGCACCAGGGCGTTGAGCAGCGGGTGTAATTCGTCAATTTGCTCTTCGTGGTAAGTGCGACTGGTATTAGCCAGGCCCAGCAGGGCAATCATGTCCTGGCCGCTGAATATGGGGATGGCAAAAAAGTTGTTTATAACCGGGTGTCCATTGGGCAGCCCAGCTACACGCATGTCGCGGCTGAGGTTGTGGCTTATCACCGGTTTGCGCGATGCCAGGGCAGCGCCGATTAAGCCATTGGCGTTGGCGATAATACCGTTTTCGGGCATGGCGTTGATGCGGTATTTATTAACCAGTGATTCGTGCTTGCTATCCCCTTTAAAGAGCAGGGCTTTCATGTAGGGTGAGTGGGCCCCGTCAATTTCAGCCTTGCCGATAAAACCCATTTCGCTGGCGGTGAGTGCGATGAGTTTTTCCAGGATGAAATCCAGCGCTGAGAGACCATTTTTGTTTTTTATAAATTTTTCCTGGGCTCGGCGGATAAGATCATCCATCTGCTGCTTTTTGCTTAATTCGCGTGTAAGTTGCATCAGCTCAAAGTTTTGCACCAGTTGGCTTTCGAGAGTTCGCTGGGATTTGCTGGAGCTGGCAAGGACAAAGAAAATAAAAATTAATGACATGGAAAACATCGGCAGGGCAGCGGGTCCGGACTGTTGGTAGAGCTTTATACTGAGAGGAAAGACCGAAAAAATCACAAAGCCAATGGCTGACCAGCGATCCATGGTGAGGGAGGTTAGTGAGCCAGTGGCAACGCCCGCTATTGAAAATGCCAGCAGCGCCTGGTGGCTGGCGCTGCTGTCGGAAAATAAAAAATATACTGAGGCG
>CBINKF010000657.1:0-2172 GCA_966251115.1 uncultured Cellvibrio sp. | reverse complement strand
TATTCTCTGCACTATGGATGCCTTCAGCCTGTGGAGCTTTCGCCGCTATTGGCGCGAAGTCTGGCGGGGGCAGAATCTGCACTGGCTGTTACCCGGTGCATTGGTGGGCATTGTGGTTGGCGCGCTGACTTTTCAAATTACCAATGCCGATTGGATTCGGCTTTTGGTCGGCCTGCTGTCCCTGTATTTTGTCGCCCATTATCTGTGGACACGCCAATTTCTTTCGTCCGTGGCTCAACACGGCCCCAATGCGCGCGCCGCCAGTTTTTGGGGCGGTGTTGCCGGCTACACCAGCTACATCGCTCACGCGGGCGGCCCGCCTGTGTCTATTTATCTCTTGCCGCAGCGTCTGCCCAAATCCTTGTTTGCCGCCAGCACCGTTATTTTTTTTGCATTGGTTAATTTTGTTAAGTTGTTTCCCTATGGCTACTTCGGCCAGCTAAATTTTTCTTCACTGCATATCTCCCTGTTGCTCTTGCCTTTGGCACCGTTCGGCGTGTGGCTGGGTTTTTATTTGCACTCGCGCGTGTCAGACAAATTTTTTTACTGGGTGAGTTATGTGGCGCTGCTACTGGCGGGAATTAAGTTGACCTATGAGGGCCTGCGCGGGCTAATGCACTGACGCAACGCAACGCAACGCAACGCACCGCAACGCAACGCAACGCGCTACCCATGTATCCGCCGGGTTGATCAATTGCTAAAGGACGCAAAACTCCTGAATTTTTTCATCTACCCGCGCGGGCGATTTTTCGTTTTTTTGTTGCTTCCAGAACTGGCATTCCACGCTGTTTTCTTTGACTTTGCGTTTTTTGTCGGTCTCTTCCATTTGCGATTGGGATTCGAGTTGCTGCTGGTGGCGGGCTTCGGCTTCGGCGTAAAAGCTGGTGCTGGACTGGCTGGATACATGCTCGTTAGCGACTGGGGCAGGTTCGGCCTTGTGGGATTTTTGGCTGATAAGCAGAAAGAAGCCAGCGAGGGCTGCTGCCAGCATAATGGCCATAAATTTGGTATCGGATAAAAAATTCATCCTGAGGTTCCTTGTAATAGTTTTTGCTATTCCTGCCAGCTGTCCGGATTGTACGGCTATTTGCTGGTAATGGCTGCTTGTTGGTATCGATGCGGTTTTCGCTGGCTCGGCCAGCGGCGCCGATTTTAAAGCATTCAACAAAAACTGTGAACTACCGCCGGTTTTGGCGCGGGCGATTTTTTGTGTCTGCTGGTGATTAGCGCGCTTACATACTCAGGATGAATTGTGTTTGTGCGAAAAAATGGCTTTTTTGCCTTAATCTGGGGCGCTCTGGGTTTAACTGATTAAGGAAACATGACCAGCGCAGACAAGTTTGGCAGTTAAAAAAGCAAACTGGCCGATAGAACTTTGTTTTAAACAACTGATGGCTATTTTTAAATCAATTGGCCTGAATAATGCAGAACCTTCCTTGCTAAGCAGTTAACGGCACGGAGGTAATTATGGGCAGTCAGCACATGGGTAATGCCTCGCGCAGTGTGGTTATGGTTTCGTCTCAGCCACCTGTTATCAGGCTCCACCATTCCAAAATTCTTGCGCTTTTCCGTACTCTGGATAGTTTGCTGGTGGTGTTTTTACTCTGGGCAATTTTGCCGGTCGCACATATCGCTTGGGGCAACGCCCACACTGCGCTGGGTTTAACCGCGGTTATTTTATTTGGCTTTTTCGCCGAGGGTAACGAGGTTTACTACCTCTGGCGCGGCTATTCCATGGCCAACCTGGGCTATCGAATTTTAAGTGCCTGGTTGGGCGCGGCTCTGGTGGTGATGGCGGCGGCCATGACTATTTTCCCTCTCACCGATAAAAATTTTGCGCCCCTTTATATTTGGTTGGGCGCCACACCGCTGGCGATGACCGCTATGCATTGGGCGCGGCGTTTTTTGCTGGCGCGTTGGCGTGCCAAGCCCACGGAACCTCGTCGTGTTGCGATTGTTGGCGCGACTTCATTAGGTGCACGCCTCGAACAATCGCTTAAACACATGCCCTGGATGGGCTATCGGGTGCTCGGTTACTACGATGATCGCGCCGCTGAAGATGGCGCGCGTCGCCTGCAGGGCGAAAATATTAATATGCGCGGCGGCTTTGAGCAGCTGTACCAGGACGCCCACGACGGCAAGTTGGATATAGTGTTTATCGCCTTGCCCATG
>CBINKF010000656.1:0-2172 GCA_966251115.1 uncultured Cellvibrio sp. | reverse complement strand
TTAAACGCGGGCACATTGGCGCGACCCTCGGCGTCGCTGCCGGGGCGCGGTTCGTTGGCCAGCTGCCAGGACATGATGGTTGGGTCCTGGTTGTAGGCCGTGCCGGTGATGCTGTTGGTGCGGGTAATAATCTGGCTGATGGCGGCTTGATATTTTTTTTGCGCTTCGTCGAGGCTGTAAAAACGCGCCGAGTTTTGCATAAATTCGTTCCACTTGCCGGTCAGGTCCGGGTCCAGCACCGGGGTGCCGGTAATCCAGGCCACATACTGCGACATGCCGCCCGACCACTGCCAAAAGTTGTTGAGGTAGAGCACCGCTTTCATATCGCGCTTGGCCATTTCCGCCAGCAGATAATCCAGCCCTTGCAATAGATCCTGATTAAATTCGCCGTTGCGATTAATCATCGCCGGGCGCACCGCGCGCAGCAAATCGCTGCTTTCGGAGATGGCCAGCACGCGCAGGTTATTTACACCGTTAGCCTTGAGCAAATCCAATTCGTTTTGCAAACGCGTGCGATCGCCCAATGCACTGGGCGCACCTAAATAAGCGCCGTACCACATGTTGGCGCCCACCACATAATAGGGCTTGCCCGCCAGCATAAACTGGCGCCCCTGCACCTGCACAAATTGGCTGCTAGCAGTTGGGGCTGTTACTGGCGCTGCAGACGATGCTGTTGCAGGCGCTGTTGCCGGTGCATTGGTGGTTTTACTACAGCCGGTTATGAGTGCAGCAAAAAGCAGAAGCAATGAATAAACACGGAGATATTTCATAGTTAATTTCGCTATAGTTAATTTCGCTGTTGTTATTGAATTTATTTGTACTTGTCCAGGCCCAGCAAATAATGTTCGGCCTCCAACATAGCGCGACCATTGTGATAGGGGCATTTCCAAAAGCCGGCCTTGTAATCCGGCTGGGTGCCAGGCTTATCCAATTTGGACAGCCATAACCATTCGCCACCTTGGGTATCGCGCTGGTAGTTGGCAATAAACGCCCACACAGATTCCGCCGCGTCTAAATAGGCCTGCTGTGCCGTTTCCTGATACATGTAGAGAAAGCCAACCAGCGCTTCGGCCTGCACCCACCACACATTGTCGGGCGAGACATTTCCGCTGGCGAAATCCAAGGCATCCATCACCTGCCCCTGGGGACCTATGGCTTCATGCAATGTGGTTTGCGCTATGCGGATAAGATCCGGCATAAGCGCCGCGCGATAGTCGTTATCGCCCAAAACGTCCAGCGCGCGCCCAATTAACCAGGCCGCTTCTATATCGTGACCATAGGTAAAACCGGGGGAAAAATCTTGCCAATCCAAATCCATAAACATGCGCAGATGATAATTGCTGCGATTGATCATGTATTTGTCGAACATGTGTATGTTGTAGCGCAGCGCCGCTTTAATCTCGGCCCTGGGGGCAATTTGATAAAGGCTGGTGTAGGCCTCCAACACATGCAAATGGGTGTTTTGCGATTTGGGATAATTTAAATCCTTATCGCTTAAGCGCAAATCCTCGATAGGTTTCCAGTCGCGGGTAAAGGCTTCTAAATACCCCTCGCGCGCGCGATCCAGGCCGCGCTGTTCAATTAACGCAAAACAGTCGAGCGCGTGGCTTAAGGCTAATGGATTTTGCGTGAGCTGGTGGTAAGCACTCAGGCCGTAGATAACAAAACCCTGGGCGTAAATTTGCTTTTTGGTATTAATGGGTTTGCCCGCGGCATCCAGCTCCCAATAAAAACCGCCCTGCTCGGCATCGTAAAAATATGCCAGCAAATAATTGAAGGCGCGGGTCGCGCAGGCTGCGTAATGCGCATCGCCCGTGGCGCGCGCCGCTTCGCTAAAAAACCACAGCAGCCGCGCGTTGAGGATTACGCCTTTGCTGGCATTCTTTACTGGCTGATTGTGCGCATCCACCTCGCCGTAAAAGCCACCCTGTTCGAGGTCCTGAGTGTGGGCAACCCACCAATCGGCTATGGCAATTAATTCGGCGCGCATAGAGCGCGCCAGTGCAGTTAGATCCCGTGCGAGGCTCGCTTGCTGCATGCTTACACCAAGCCTTTCAGAATTTCCAAATTAGCGGCGATCATTTTATTGCGCGTTTGTACCGAGGCTGCAGAGCGCAGGTCGTCTTCCGGGGTGTTTTTCATTAACTTGTCGAGAGTGTAAGACACTCTCCC
>CBINKF010000655.1:0-2173 GCA_966251115.1 uncultured Cellvibrio sp. | reverse complement strand
TGGCCTTGTAGCGGCCCTCACCAAGGAATTCAAAGCTGGAATTTACTTTAATGGAAAAGCCGTAGTACCTGGTTTTATATTCATTGTGGTAACTGATGGGATCGGCACTTGCAATACTCGCCAGCCAAAAAATCCCTAACAGAAACCAACACCTGAACATCAAACCCTGCATAAAATCACCTCAAAGTAGATAGCTATTAGGCTTGGGAAAGTGTGGACCTCTCTCTCTGTCCTCTGTCCCCTGCCTCCCGCCCTCGGATCGCTGGGGAAAAACTCTGTCCCAACACCCTGGCTGCAACCAGCGGGCAGTTAGCCACACTGAAAATATAACGGCGTACCAGGAGAATATTACATCACTTAAAAAATGTCCGCCCTGCGCAATACGTACATACCCGACAAGGCCTCCCAATAAAACGCTGGCAATTACCCACACACGCGGGCGACGGCTCACAAAAACCCCGGCAATCAAGATAAAGCCCAGGGACGCATCGCCGCAGACAAAGGAGCAGTTTTTGGCGCACTCTCCACTCACAACCCAGGCTGGTGTAAATTGGTTGATGCCGCCAAACTCGGTCACCTGTCCTGGGCGCGCCCTGCCCCATTGATCTTTTAATAACACATTCACAATCAAACCTGGCCCCAAGATAATGGCCAACAACAAAAACGCCAGGCTTTTGCGATGTTTTTTGAGTTTAAACGGATCAGCCTTAACCCAGCTTAAACCCCAGGCCACAAGCGCAACTAATACGCACAAGGCCAGGAGTTTGCCAATGTGCTGGTGCAACAAACCCATCCAGGCCAGGTGCTGCCCCCAAAAGCCTGAATCCGGCGCCCAAAGGCTGGCGCTCACCTGCAAATCAATTTGTGGAAACGCTAAAAAAAGCACCACCAGCAGTGGAAAAGCGACCTGCGCACTGCGATAAAATTGCTTCATCATTGCACCTTACCTCCGTGAAAATTTTCCACCAGCCACACATAGGCGCTACGCGTGGAATTTGGGGTTGTTGAATGGCGATAAATTGGCACCTTAACCTCTGCCAAAAGCTCGGCTTTGGCGAAGATAGCGGGTAAGAGTTGCGCTTCATCCTGGGATGAAACCCATAAAAACTGTCCGCCGGGTTGATTGGCGATATCAGCTACCAGCGCATAGTGATTGGAAATCTCCCCACTCGGGTTGTATATCAGCGGGTGGCGCGCATTTTGATAGTTGCGGCCAATATAAAAACTCATTTCGGCAAGCATGTCGCGATTGACGCCCAGTAAGCGCGCCTGGGGGTAGCGTGCGAATTCCGGTTCTATTTTTTTAGCCAAGGCCTGCCAGGCTTTTACTCTGAAATAGGGGTCAGATTTTCTGCTTAACTCAACACCAGAGATACCGGCGAGCCATTGCCAGTGCGAGAGCAGCGCTATCAATAAAAAATTGGCGAGCAAACCCGATGCAAGCAACCTGTGACGGCCCAGCTGCATCCACCAGGCAGCAATAAACAAGGCTGCAGCAACATAGGCGAAGGCTGCCCAGTTTGCAAACGCGCGGGAGGTAAAGGCCAAAAGGCAAAAGAGTGCAACAGGCACAAAGCTAAAGCTGAGCAGCACTGCCATGGGCGGATTGGTCAAGAGACTGCGAAGCCTGAATAGCGCAGCAATCAGGCCGCCAAAAAGCACAAAACCAAACACCGCAAACTGGGCCGCGAAAAACTCGCCGAAATGCGCTGGATTAATCAAGTGTTTATCCAGCTGCGAAATTTCGGCTGTGTGTTTGTAGCTGGAGAATTGATGCTGGTAATTCCACCAGATATTGGGCAAAAACAGCAGTGTCGCCAAACCCGCCGCAACATATAGCTTGGGGTTGCGCAGCTGAATAGCCAACTGATTGGATACCAGTAAATGCATAAGCGCGCAGGGGACAAAAAACACCATGGTATATTTACTGAGCAAACCAAGCCCTGCGCACAGCCCCAGGAGAATCCAGTCGCGCCAGCTGTTGGAGTCCAGTGCACGCACATAAAAAAGTAAGGATAAAGCCCAGAAAAATAGCAGCGGCGCGTCAGTGGTAATAAACCAGCTGCCAAAGGCAATTACCGGCAGCGACATAAAAGTCAATGCGCCTATTAACGCGATGGCGTATTTGCGTGCAGAAAATGCGAATAATTTAAGCCCTAACCAATAGATCACC
>CBINKF010000654.1:0-2183 GCA_966251115.1 uncultured Cellvibrio sp. | reverse complement strand
CCTTAACCAGCGACGAAGCTGGTTAGCCAAGCAGCTCACCCAAGGTACGCAGCCTCCCTCAACCGATCCCCAGGCCCAGCAAACGCTAAAACAAATTGAAGCGCTGCTGGGCAAAATTTCTGCACAGGTAAAACAGGGCGACAGCAAACCCGGGGACGCCCTGAATCACTATATTTCACCCAAAGCGACCACTTTAAAGGATGCTGCCATACAGCGCCGTCGAAATCTGTCAGCAGAAGAAATACGCGTGCTTATTGTCGACGACGACCAATTGATTTGCGAATTGTTAAACGTATATTTACGCGATATGGGAATAGTGCATATAGACACCGCCAACGACGGTTTAAAAGCCATAAGTTTGATTTACGATGCAAACCCGGTATTTGATTTGGTACTTTGTGATTGGAATATGCCGGTTAAATCCGGCATTGATGTCCACAAGGCTATGCACGCTGCAGAGCGTTACCAGGCCAGTGTGTTTATGCTGGTTACCGCCATTGCCGAAGCCAAGCAAATTCGTTCGGCGATAGAATCAGGCATCGATGACTATGTGATTAAACCTATTGAGCAGGAAAAGTTGCGCGGTAAAATGGGCAGCTTTTTTCCCAAGCTGGCCGATGACAGCTAATTGCAGCGAATTATCACAGCCTGCATGGGCATGCCTATCAACCTGGCTTGGGCAGGCGCACGCAGAACTCGCTACCCTGCCCCTCCTCAGATTCAAAACTAATACTTCCCCCTAATCGCTCCACGATCACTTTGGTAATACTTAAACCCAGCCCCGTGCCATCGCGCCGCCGCTTATCAGAGGAGTCAGCCTGTGCGAATTTTTGAAAAATTCGCGCGCGAAACTCGTTGGGTATACCCTCGCCCCAATCCCTAACCTTGATTTGCATGTAATTTTCATCATCTACCAGGCTCACTTTTACCAAGCCATGGGTTCTGGAGTATTTAATCGCGTTGGACAACAGGTTAAACATCACTTGTAAAAAGCGATCTGTATCCAGAGTTGCACTCAACAATTTCACCCCAGGCTGATCCAGATCCAATACCAATTGGACCTGGTATTTTTGTGCAAAAGCCCTGCACTGCTCTAGCGATTGCTCAAGCAACCTGGCCAAATTACAGGTTTGGAACTTAAATTCCAGCTGGCCAAATTCAAGTTTATCTATATCCAGAATATCATTGATCAAACGCACCAGCCGGTCGGCATTGGTTGAGGCAATTTCCAACATTTTTTTTGTGGAGTCACTGACACTACCGGTCGCACCACTCAAACAAATTCCCAGCGAGCCTTTTATTGAGGTCAGTGGTGTGCGCAGCTCATGGCTTACCGTAGAAATAAATTCGCGCTTCATTTTATCCACTTTGGCGCGCTCACTAATGTCGTGGATAATCAAGGTAAACATGTCGGCGCCGCCGAGCAGTAAATGGCTGATGCTCAGCTCCAGCTCCAGAGTTTCCCCGTTGCCGCCCTGCCCGTGGGTATCCATTACCGGCACTGACTCCAGGCTACTTAACACCGGCACAAAACGCTCGTGCAATGAAGGGATTAAATGGTAGACCGCCAGATACTCCAGCTGGTCCAACCCCAGGCCAAACAAGCGCGCCGCCGCTGGGTTAGCACGCACAATCAGGCCCTTGGCATCGACGATTAATATCGCCTCAAAGGCGTGCGTAAGAATTGCGCTGATCTCTTTGGTGCGCTCATTAACTTCATTTTTAATAGTTTCGGTTTTGCCGCTTATTAACAATAAAAATGCCCCCAGTAAACTCGTAAACAGCAAACCACCTGCCAGCACATACCAGGAGTGCTGACCCGTGTGGCGAGCAACAAAGTGCGCACTGGGCAATAGTCTAATTTGCAAATTTCGTCCGGCAAACTCCAGGTTTTCGACCCACTGAAGCGCTTGCTGTTGGTCGCTGAGCGCAGCGGGTAGATTGCTAAACAGAGGGATATCACGTTGATTTTTCGGCTTATCCAAAAGCTCAATAAAATAACTGGAGGCATCATAGTTGGTCAGCGCATTAGCGACTAAATCTTTAGCGCGAATAATGGCTGTCACAAAGCCTTGAACCGGCTCTTGTGTTACATCCAATGGCCAAACAGGCAAAAAAATAAGTACCGACTGGGAGCTACCAGACTCCTGCACCAGCGTGAGGGGGGCGGTCATCACAGCTTT
>CBINKF010000653.1:0-2184 GCA_966251115.1 uncultured Cellvibrio sp. | reverse complement strand
GGTCGCTGTTAAAAGTATTGCTCAACATCATAATTCTCACTGCAAAGGGGCTGGGTTGGTTTGCGCCCCTGTGCTTGCATGGGCTTTCTGGTGAAGTGCTGCGGGCGGTGCCTGATGCAGCAAGTTGGCCAGAGTATAAGGACTCGCCCCCCCCCCAGGCTTACAAGCGATTAGCCCAGCGGAACTAGGCTGGGGCGCCAGGCTTAGGCCATTAGGCTTATGTTGAAAAATGTGACAATTCTCTAGACTGGTTGCCATGTTAAACCCTTGAGAGTTTGGTCGGTGAATAGCAACCCTTTAGTTTCTGGCGCCAGCGCCGCACCCGCGCAGGCAGCGACTCTGGCGCAGGTTTTGCCCCTGCCCAGCGCGCGCGCCAAATCCAACGAAGAGCTGCTTCAGGCGATGCGCGACCGCGACAAGCTGGTGGCCGAGTTGCAGCAGATACTGCTCAGCCAGCGCAGTGCCCTGGCGCGGCGGCAGTTGCAGCTTGTCGAAATCGAGCGCCAGTATCAGGCGCAGCAGGAGCAGCAGCGTCTGTTGAGCCTGCAGCTGCAGGCCAGCCGCCGCGAGTTGGAGACTTTGGAGCTGGAACTGGAAGTCGAGCGGCAGCGCAACCTGGATCTGTCGGCGCAGCTGGCCGCCTATCGTCGCGCCTTCGCCCAATCGAACCTGACTCCGCCAGCCGCAGCCAGATAATTTACGCGCCCATAAAAAAAGCCACCTGCGGGTGGCTTTTTTTTGGCTTGGGGCTTGGCTGAGTTAGCCTTCCATTTGCTCCAGCTCTTTGCCTTTGGTTTCTTTGATGTACCACATAACAAAGAACACAGAGAAGAGCGAGAAGAAGGTGTAAATGCTGTAGGCGCCAGCCAGGCCAATGGCGGAGGCGAGCAGCATGGGGAAGGTCCAGGTGATTAGGAAGTTAGCACCCCATTGCGCCAGACCGGCAACGGCTAGCGAGGAGCCGCGCATTTGGTTGGGGAACATTTCGCCCAACATAATCCATACCACCGGGCCCCAGGACATATTGAAAAACACTACATAGACGTTGGCGGCAATCAGCGCCAGCAGGCCGGCGTTGGTGCCAGCCAGGGCAGGTTTGCCGTCTTCACCGAGCGGTGCGCCAGCAAAGGCGTAGGCTACCAGGGCGAGGGTGATGGTCATGCCGATAGAGCCGAACCAGAGCAAGGGTTTACGGCCAATTTTGTCCACCAAAAAGAAGGTGATAAAACAGGCGCCGATACTCACCGCACCGGAGATCACATTGGTGAACAGCGCATCGCTTTCGGAGAAGCCGGCGGCTTGCCAGAGCACTGAACCATAGTAGAAAACCACGTTGATGCCGACAAACTGTTGCAGCACGGCCAGGCCAAAACCTACCCAGACGATAGGGCGAATTTTGCCAGTGGTCTTGTTAACCAGGTCCGCAAAGCTGGGCTTGTGGTCGTGAGCCAGGGTGTTGTAAATCTCTTTCACTTTAAGCTCGGCACCCAGAGTGCCGTAGAGCTTGGCCAATACGGTTCTGGCTTTGTCATTTTTGCCACTGGCCACCAAAAAGCGTGGGCTTTCGGGAATAAGAAACAGAGCCAGGAAGAATACTGTGGCAGGGATCAGTTCCATCCAGAACATCCAGCGCCAGGTCTCATAGCCCCACCAGAGCAAAGCGGTTGAACCGCCAGCGGTTTCGGCCAGTTGATAGTTACTAAGGAAGGAGAAGAACAAACCGCTGATAATGGCGATTTGTTGAATGGAGCTGAGTTTACCTCGGTATTTGGCGGGGGCAATTTCACTGATGTAGGCGGGGCATATGATGCTTGCTGAGCCCACGGCCAGGCCGCCAATCACGCGATAAATAATAAATGCGACGGAACCGGTTGCAATGCCTGAACCCCAGGCGGAAATAATAAACATCACAGAGGAGATCATTAACACCCACCAGCGGCCATATTTGTCGGCCCACTGACCGGCAAAGAAGGCGCCCAGCGCACAGCCCAGCAGCATTGAGGATACGCTAAAACCCGTGCCCATGGAGTCGGAATTAAAGGCTTTCTGCAGGCCGTCGACGGTGCCGTTGATTACACCGCTGTCGTAGCCAAACAAAAAACCGCCAATAGTGGCTATCAAGCTAATCAGGATGACAAACCCCATGTTTGTCTGGTTGGAGCTGGTTGTATCGTTCATGGTTAT
>CBINKF010000652.1:0-2196 GCA_966251115.1 uncultured Cellvibrio sp. | reverse complement strand
GTATTAACAGAGCTAAAACCTATTTTGGAAGATGCCAGCAAAATTAAAATTGGTCAGAATTTAAAATACGATCGCAGCGTGTTGCTCAATTATGGGGTGGAGTTAAAAGGTATCGCCTTTGACACCATGCTTGAGTCCTATGTGTGGAATTCCATCGGCAGCCGCCACAATATGGATGACCTCGCGCAAAATTATCTTGATTACAAAACGGTTTCCTTTGAGGAAATTGCCGGTAAAGGGGTCAAGCAGCTCAGCTTTAATCAAATTAAAATTGAAGAGGCCGGTCACTACGCCGCCGAGGACGCTGACATCACCCTGCGTCTGCATCAATATTTTTGGCCGCAGCTGCAAAAAATTCCCTCGCTCAAAAAAGTGTTTGAAGAAATTGAAATGCCCTTGCTGCCAGTGCTCTCCCATATCGAGCGCAACGGTGCACTGGTAGATGCCAAATTGCTGGGTCAGCAGAGTTTGGAGTTGGGCGAGCGCATGGTGCAGCTGGAGCGCCAGGCCTATGAAGTTGCTGGCAAAGAATTTAATTTAAGTTCGCCCAAGCAGCTGGGGGCGATTTTGTTTGAAGAGCAAAAGCTGCCGGTTATTAAAAAAACACCGACCGGTACGCCCTCAACCGCAGAAGAAGTTTTGCAGGAACTGGCGCTCGACTACCCGCTGCCCAAAGTGATTATGGAATATCGCGGCCTGGCCAAACTCAAGTCCACTTACACTGACAAGTTGCCGCTGGAAATAAACAAAGCCACCGGGCGTATCCACACCAGTTATCACCAGGCGGTGGCCGCCACTGGGCGGCTCTCGTCACAGGACCCCAACCTGCAAAATATCCCCATTAAAACCGAAGAGGGAAGGCGCATTCGCCAGGCGTTTGTGGCGCCTGCCGGGTACAAACTGGTGGCTGCCGACTACTCGCAAATTGAGCTGCGCATTATGGCGCACTTGTCGGAAGATCCGGGTCTATTAAATGCCTTTGCCCAGGGCCTGGACGTGCACCGCGCCACCGCCGCCGAAGTATTTGGGGTGAGCCTGGAGGGGGTAACCCCGGAAATGCGCCGCAGCGCCAAGGCGATTAACTTCGGGTTGATTTATGGCATGTCGGCTTTCGGTTTGGCCAGGCAGTTACACCTGGGGCGCAATCAGGCGCAGGAATATATCGACCGCTACTTTGAGCGCTACCCAGGCGTGCAGCGCTATATGAACAATATCCGCAGCCTGGCTCACGAGCAGGGCTATGTGGAAACCCTGTTTGGTCGCCGCCTGTACCTGCCCGAAATTAACGCCAAAAACAAAAACCTGCAGCAGGCGGCGGAGCGCACTGCGATTAACGCGCCTATGCAGGGTACCGCGGCTGATATCATCAAAACCGCCATGATCCGCGTTGACAACTGGCTGACCGAAAAGCAGCTGGACGCCAAAATCATCATGCAGGTGCACGATGAACTGGTGCTGGAGGTGTCTGAATCCTGTGTGGATGAGGTGCGCGCAGGTTTAGTCAGGCTGATGTCAGGCGCGGCGCAACTTAAGGTGCCACTGCTGGTGGAAGCCGGTGTGGGTAACAACTGGGACGAGGCCCACTAGTCAATATCGCTGTTGAACCAGTGTGAATTTGGGCGCCTAATTTAATATTTTTGTTTTTGTAACCTAATGAAAATAAAGGAAAAACTGCAATTAACAAAAAAATGTGCAAATTTTTAAAATATTTTTGGAACTATTAGCCAGAGGCCTGAGTCATAGAGTTGTGTGTGTTTTACGATCATGAGCTAACTCCTCCCCTAATGGCTGTTAGGCCAGCTAGCGAAGAATGCTAAGCCAACCCCGACTTGTTCGGGGTTTTTTTTGCGCTGAATTTGCCGCCAGCAATTTGCTAATCAATTTTTACAATTGTGCAAGAAGTGTGGGACTTGATTCCGCCGCCCCATTTGACGCGAACTTTCAGTTAGCTTATCCGTCATAGAGATAGCTTTATGAGCTTTCTCCCTTAGCCCATCTGGCACCACCCCAAGGGTGCCAGTCGTTTTCCGATGGTTGTGTTCAGCCATCGGATTTTTTTTATGCGCGTCATTCCAATGTGCGCGCAAACCCTCAAGTTCTATTTGAACTCTCTCGGAGTGCTGGCAAAAACTTCAAGGCGCCTGCAGCACCTCGGCGGCGGGTTGCGCTGAATCCAGCGACAGCCAGGCAGATAGC
>CBINKF010000651.1:0-2220 GCA_966251115.1 uncultured Cellvibrio sp. | reverse complement strand
ATTTTTGGCGGTGATGCTGTAGTAGTAGGTGGTGTCCGGGTCCAGGCCGGTGTCGGTGTAGTTGGTAGCCGTCAGGTCGGTTGCGATAGCTGTGCCTTTGCTACCGGCGCTGGTGCTGCGGTAGACGCTGTAGCTGATGGCATCGCCGGTAACGGGTGTCCAGGTCAGGCTGGCAGTGTCATCGGCTTGGTTGAGGGTCACGCCGGTAGGACGCTCTGGATAATCGAAGACATCGTTGTGCTCGTCAGTCACTAACCATTTGGCCAGGCCGGCATTGACGTCATAAGCGACGTTACCATAACTGCTAAACAGCGCTTCAATGTCGCTCTCTTCAACGGTGGTAAAGTCCAGTTTGCCAGCGGTATCGACTACATCGGCACCTGCAACTGGCTGCTCTTCGACCAGGTAGATTTCGGCCCAGGTGTTTTGGCTGCCATTGTCTTTAAACAGACCGCTCAGTTCGTAAGTTTGGCCACCTTCGAGGGTGACCGCTTGATAGATGGCGCTATTAATTTCACCGCTAGATCCATCGCCGGAAGCTGGGCGGGTAATGCGCAATACGCCACCTTCGGCACCTGTAGGCAACTTGCCGGCTTCGGTGTTATTGAAGTCGGCGGCTACCGGTCCACTGACATCGACCTGGGTCCAACCAGTATTGCTACCAAAGTCGCCATTGGTGACAGCTTCCGCCTGGGAATTGGTATTTTTGATACTGATTTTGTCGTAACTGATATCGGGGTTGGCCCCGTTGTTAGCGCCAGTTTTCAATACCAGATAAAAGGTTTTGCTGCCTTCGCCGCCCACGGTGAAACTTGCTGCTTTTTTGGAACAGGCATTGTCCAGGCTGGTGTCCCAGTTGGTACACGCCCAGGTATTGGCGCTAGCGATAAGGCCTGTGCCTGAATTGGCATTGGTGTTGACCACATTGGTTACCATGCCCCAGGTGCCTTGGCCTTGACCGCCGGCCACACTCACCAGCTTGTAGGCCCAGCTGGTTGCCGCCCAGCCGTAGCTGGCGTAGGTGTCATAGGTGGCGCGGGCAATTTTACCGCCCAGGTCATCGGCACCGGCGCCGGCCCCCTGCCAGGGTTGGAATTCGCCCACCAGCAGCGGTACTTGCAGGGTCTGGATTTTGGTATTCCAGTAGCAGACCCCGTCGGTGCCAGATTCACCGCAGCGCAGCCAGTCGCGGTGAATATCAAAGTGGCTGTCGTTGGGGCGATCGCCAAACAGGCCGGGGTAGGGGTGAATCTCAAAGGCGACATTGGTCATGCCCTTGTCAGCGGGGTTGCCGTAAACATCTATATCGCCGTAATGACTGGGCAGCAGCACTATGTGCTTGTCATCGATGGTGCGAATGGTGTTGTACAGCTCCTCCACGCGGGTGGCCATATCCTCGGCGGTCGAGCCCCAGGGTTCGTTGAGCGGGTCGTAAGCTGCCACCGCAGGTTCATCTTTGTAGCGGGTCGCAATCTGTTCCCACAACCACTTGGCGCGATCCTGGTCATCCGCACTGGTCCAGTATTCATTTTTGCCGGCGCAGCCGGTGTGGTCGTTGGGGGTCTGGCCGCCGGGAGCGCCGTGCAGGTCCAGAATCACGTAAATGCCGCGGGCCTTAGCTTGGGCGATTGCCCAGTCGATATAGGTCCAGGCGTCGTCGCGCAGGTGTTTATGGTTGTTTTCGTCCTCAATTACACTCCACAGAATAGGGAGGCGGACGATATTAAAGCCGAACGCCTGGATTTGATCCCAGTCGCGCTCCTTGATCCAGTTGTCGTGGAACACCTTCATCAAGCGCTCTTTTTCGGTGTACTCGAAGCGCTTGGTAAGCTCTGCTTCCAGGGTGCATTGATCGGTAATGCCGTTCAGCCCCTGGCCCATCATCCAGAACTCCTGCACCAGCCAGTTGCCCAGATTGGTACCCTTAAGGATGACCGGTGTGCCGCTGGCCTTAGCCCACTGGGCGCCTTGGGTTTTGAGCATGGTCATGCCTTCATCCACAACACTGCTGGCTGACGAACTGGACATGGAGCTTTCGCTGACGCTGGAAGAGCTGAGCGAGGAACTGCTGGAATGGCTGCCGCCACCTCCACCACCGCCACAAGCGCTCAAGGTGAAAATTAAGCTGCTGATAAGCCCGATTTGAAACCCCTTGCCGATGCGGCGGGCCTCTTTGGTATTGGTAAACATCTTGTACTCCACTGTTTTAGCTTTATTGTT
>CBINKF010000650.1:0-2243 GCA_966251115.1 uncultured Cellvibrio sp. | reverse complement strand
GTGGCGATGCCTATCATATGACCTCGCCGCCGGAAGACGGCTCAGGTGCAGCGGCGTCCATGCGCAATGCGATTCTGGATGCCAATATTCCATTTGAATTGATCAATTATATCAATGCCCATGGTACTTCCACGCCTGCGGGCGATAAGGCTGAGTGCCAAGCTGTTAAGTCAGTTATGGGCTCGGCGGTGGATCAAGTGGCGGTGAGCTCCACCAAGTCCATGATCGGCCATTTGCTGGGTGCTGCCGGAGCTGTTGAAGCCATCTTCAGTGTGCTGGCGATTCGCGATCAGGTGGCTCCACCGACAATCAACCTGGATAATCCAGATGAAGGTTGCGATATCAACCTGGTGCCGCACACAGCGCAAGAGCGCAAAATCGAGGCTGTTCTCTCCAACTCCTTTGGCTTTGGTGGTACTAACGGCTCGCTGATTTTCCGCAAAGTTTAATCTCTGCTAAGGCCGTCTCACCAAAACGCCGAACTCTTGCCCGTTCGGCGTTTTGCTATGGGGCGAATTTGTATAGACTCGCGCCATGAATAATCAATTACCCCTGTGTTTTGTCAATGGTGTTCTGGGTGGAAGCATCTCCCCCTGGGATCGCGGTTTTGCCTATGGTGATGGCCTGTTTGAAACCTGCCGAATTTATAAGGGGAGGGTACCTCTTTGGTCGCTGCATCGTCAGCGCCTGCTTGGCGACAGTCAAAAATTAGCGATTAGCTGTGATTCCCGGCAGTTGGATGACTATGTTCAGCAAGCCTTGGTGGAGGCGCAAGAGCTTACCCATGGTGTGCTCAAAATAGTCCTCACCCGCGGTGTGGGTGGCAGGGGGTATCAAACGGTTGCCGATATGACCTCCAGCTATTGTGTCTATCTGTTGGCGGGCAATCAGTTGCAAACCTCAAGTTATGTCGAGGGGGTGCGGACGCGCATCTGCCATCATCGACTGCCGACGAATCCCAGGTTGGCGGGCATCAAGCATGTGAATCGTCTGGATCAAATAATCGCTCGCGCGGAGTGGCAACAGGAGTTTGATGATGGCCTGCTGTTGGATCAACAGGGAAATCTCCTCGAGGGAATTTCAAGCAACCTGTTTGTAGTAGTGAATAATAAGCTGCTGACTCCCGCACTTATCAATGCTGGAGTGGCTGGCGTTATGCGCCAGTTGGTTATTGAAGAACTGGCTCCGGCGCTGGGTTTAACTGTAGAGATCAAACCTGTTTCATTAAATGATCTGAAGAATGCCAGTGAGCTGTTGTTGACCAATAGCCTGGCGGGCATTTGGCCCGTTGTCGCCTTGGCTGCTGCAGATAAATCCTGGCAATTTGGCAAAGGCCCTGTTTGCGTCGCGTTGCAGAATTTGCTTGAGCAAAGGCTATTTGCCGGAGATGCGGTATGAAAATGGCCTTGGTTAAAGCGCTGCGCCGTTTTTGGTTAAAGTTTTTGATGCTGGCTGTTTCCCTGCTTTTGTTATTTGTATTGAGTGGCGTTGCATTTTGGTACTACTTCCAGCAATGGTTGGATAAACCCTTGGCGCTGCCTGAGCAGGGTTATAGCTACGAATTAAAATCAGGTCAGACCTTGGGACACTTGGCCTACAAAATGGCGCAGGATGGCGTGCTGGATCACCCGCGCTGGCTGCGCCTCTACGCGCGCTTGTTGCGCCAACATAAAATTCACGCGGGTGAATATAATTTTGCGCCTGGCACTACGCCAAAAAGCCTGATGCAAAAGCTGCTCAAAGGCGAGGTGGTGCTCTATCAGGTAACTATTCTCGAAGGCTGGACTTTCGCCCAGGCTATGGTTGCGCTCAATCAGGCGGAATCGCTAGATCATCAGTTGTCTGGCCTTAATGGCGATGAATTGAAAGCTAAATTAGGTTTCGACGAGGCTAATCTTGAGGGTTGGTTTTTTCCCGATACTTACAGTTATAGTCGCCATACCAGTGACTTGGAGGTGCTGAAGCAGGCCCATCAAAAAATGCGCGCACTGCTCGCTAAAGAATGGGCAGAGCGGGCGGAAAACCTCCCCTTTAAAAATGCTTATGAAGCCCTGATTCTGGCGTCCATTGTGGAGCGCGAGACGGGCAGCCTGAGCGAGCGCGATCAAATCGCCGGTGTCTTTGTGCGACGCTTGCAGCGGGGCATGCGCCTGCAGACAGATCCCACGGTTATCTACGGTATGGGTGATGGCTTCAAGGGAAATGTGACACGCAAGGATTTGATCGCGAATAATCCTTACAAC
>CBINKF010000649.1:0-2245 GCA_966251115.1 uncultured Cellvibrio sp. | reverse complement strand
CAGGGCACGAGCGGCATCGTCGGCGTGCTCAGCCAGGTCGCCGGCGCGGCGGTGGAAACGAGGCAATCGGCCGAGACGGTGCTCGATTCATCGAGCGCGGTCGACAAGGCCGTCAGCCTGCTGCGCACCGAGGTGGAGAGCTTCCTCGCCACTCAGCAGGCGCGCCTGAGTTTTAGTCGCCAGAACGAGGAGGAGGCTGATCGTATTGGCATGCAGACCATGGTTGACGCCGGCCTGGACCCCTATGCCGAATCGGATATGTTTGAGGAAATGCTGCGCGCTAACCGCCTGACCCGCCGCCCGCCAGAATACCTGCTTACCCACCCCTTAACCGAACGCCGCGTCGCCGATGCCCGCAACCGCGCCATGCAGTACCCGCACAAGGAATTCCCGGATAATCTGGAGTTCCACCTGATGCGCAATCGCATTCGTGTGGATGCCGAGGAGACTCCGCAAATTGCGGCCAAAATGTTTAAAAGCGAGCTGGATCGCGAGAGCGATAATCCGGATGCCAGCCGCTACGGCTGGGTATTGGCGCTCACCAAGGCCGGCCAGTTTGACGCCGCGCGCGCGGCCATGGCGCCGCTGCTGGCGAAAGAACCCAATCGCCTCACCTATCAAATAATGCGTGCCGATATTGAAGTGGCCGCCGAGCGTTACAAAACAGCGCTGGATATTTTACAGGGCCTGGTAAAAGCCAACCCCGACAGTTACCCGGCGCGCGTGCGCTATGCCGAAGCGCTGATGAAAGCAGGCAGCTACAAAGAATCGGCCGATTTGCTTGATAAACTCTCGCGCTCGCGCCCGCAAGACGATTATGTGTGGTATCTGCTGGCGGAAGTGAGTGGTTTGGCGGGGAATATTTTAGGTGTGCACCAGGCGCGCGCCGAGTATTTTATCCTCAACGGTGTGTACGACCGGGCCGCCATTCAGTTGCGCAATGCATTAAAACTAACCAAGGGTGATCACTACCACACAGCGCTGTTGGAAGAGCGCCTCAAATACGCGGAAGAGCAAATGCTTGACCGGAGTTTTTAACGGATGAGAAAAATCACGCTTACAGCTTGCTCTGCTCGGCAGTTTTAAGCCAACCGGATTCAACCAGCCAGGTGTCGGCGTTTTTGGTATCCATGGGCCGTCCGATGTAAAACCCCTGGGCCTCATCGCACCCCATATCCTGCAGGCGCTGCAACAGCGCCTGGTTCTCAACCCCTTCGGCCACCACCGTCAAGCCCAGGTTATGGGCAAGGTGGATAGTTGAGTTAACGATGAGCTCATCCTGCAAATCCTCCAGCATATTGCGCACAAAAGAGTTGTCGATTTTTAAGGTTTGCACCGGCAGCCGCTTTAAATAGGCCAGCGACGAATAACCTGTACCAAAATCGTCAATCGCCAGATGCACACCCAAATCGTGCAGGTGCTGAAGCACACGCAGCGCCCGGGTCGGGTCGGACATAATTGAGCTTTCGGTGATTTCCAGTTCCAGGCGCGACGCTGGTAATTGGTATTTGTGCAGCAGGCGCTCAACCAACTTGGGAATATTGTCATCCATCAAGTTGCGCGCCGACAGGTTTACCGCGACGCTCAAACTCAAACCCTGCAAGTGCCATTGGCGACACTGCTCGATGCTTTTTTCCAACACCCAGGCGGTGAGCGGATGAATCAAGCTGGTGAATTCGGCGATGGGAATAAAATCCCCCGGCGGTACAAACCCCAGCTCCGGATGAATCCAGCGGATCAGTGCTTCAAAGCCGTAGACCCGCCCTTCATCCAAAATAACCTTGGGCTGGTAGTAAAGGCACAATTGGTTTTCGCGAATGGCGCGCCCCAGTTCGCCCATCATTGCCAGGCGTTTGGGCGAGTGGGGATCGTACTCGGGGCTGTAAATTGATAAGCCCAGCATTTGGCTCTTGGCGTGGTACATAGCTATGTCGGCATAGCGCATAAGCGCGTGATGATCCTGCGCCTGGTGGGGCGCTATGGCGATACCGATACTCGCCGACATCTGCGTGCAAAAACCGTCGAGATCAAACTCTTGCGCCAGGGCATCGAGTAACCGGTGGCCAAACACCACCGCCTGGTGCGTGCTGCGAATGCGCGGCAAAAATACCGCAAACTCATCGCCACCTAAACGCGCTACGGTTCCGGGGATCTCCGACATTTCCGCGGCTAGGCGCGGGCCGACCATGTGCAGGAGACGATCGCCAACATTGTGGCCGAGGGTATCGTTAATTTCTTTAAACCT
>CBINKF010000648.1:0-2246 GCA_966251115.1 uncultured Cellvibrio sp. | reverse complement strand
GGTCCAGGTAACTTCCAAGCCGCTGGTGATGGCATCGCCCGCTTTACCGGAGCCGTACTTGCTAATCCAACCCAAGCCCTGCAATTCAATATCCGCGGCCTCGGGTTCTGGCCCCACCAGGGCAGCATCACCGGCACCGTGGGTTTTACCAAAGGTGTGGCCGCCGGCAATGAGCGCCACAGTTTCTTCATCGTCCATCGCCATGCGCGCAAAGGTCTCGCGAATATCTTTGGCGGCGGCAATTGGGTCCGGGTTGCCATTGGGGCCTTCCGGGTTCACATAAATAAGCCCCATCTGTACCGCTGCTAAAGGGTCTTCCAGATCACGGTCGCCGCTATAGCGTTTATCGCCCAGCCATTCGGCCTCGGAACCCCAGTAGACGTCATCCTCTGCCTCCCAAATATCGGCGCGACCAGCGCCGAAACCAAAGGTTTTAAAACCCATGGATTCGAGCGCGACATTGCCGGCGAGAATCATCAAATCGGCCCAAGAAATTTTTTTGCCGTATTTTTGTTTGATAGGCCAAAGTAAACGACGGGCTTTATCCAGGTTGCCATTGTCAGGCCAGGAGTTGAGCGGTGCAAAACGCTGATTGCCAGTGCCGCCACCACCGCGACCATCAGAAATTCTATAGGTACCTGCGCTGTGCCACGCCATGCGAATAAATAGTGGACCATAGTGTCCAAAGTCGGCGGGCCACCAGTCTTGCGAGTCGGTCATCAAGGCGGTGAGATCTTTTTTAAGCGCAACAAAATCGAGCTTTTTAAATTCGTCGGCGTAATTAAAATCTGGGTCGGAGGGATTGGATTTGTTGGAGTGCTGATGAAGAATACGTAAATTGAGCGAATTGGGCCACCAATCCTGGTTGGAGCGCACCCCTACTGTCGCGCGCGCACCATGGGCGGCAAAGGGGCATTTGGGTTCACTGGTCATGATTTTCTCCTTAGATTCTACTGAGCAGGCTGGATGAGTACTGAGCGGGCCAGCGTTGAAGTTAACGCGTGCAAGTTAATGCTCAAATGCGACTCTAAGCTTAGGCCTCCGTGCCAGTTGGGTCTAATTAACTCGCTTAATAACGCTCATTGCCTACGCCATATAAAAATTTGAACGCCATTTTTTTAAAGGGCTATGCTAAAAGCGCAAAAAAGTTCACGCACCTGTGTTTATTAAGCACAGCTATTAAAACGATAAATTTTTATTTCTATAATTAAGGGCTATGCGATGAAACTCATTTATACCCACGAAAATCCATTGATGGTGGCTCACGCCAAAAACCTGCTGGAGCAGCAGGGTCTGCAGGTGATTTTAAAGAATGAATACGCCAGGGGTGGCATAGGCGACATAGCGGCGCTGGATACCTGGCAAGAGGTGTGGGTGGCAAATGATCGGGATTACGCAACCGCCGTTGAAATAATCAAATCCGCCGCCCAGGTGCCGCCCGTCAGCCACTGGCACTGCGACAACTGCGGCGAAGAGAACGCCGGCAGCTTTGAAACCTGCTGGAACTGCCAAAATGAGCGGCCAGTTTAACTGGCTTTAGCCGTCCGCATTAGATGGCACATTAAACAGCATTAAATTTTTTTCACCCAGCTGTCGATTTACTAATGGGTACTGCGACTAATAACCAGTAACACCTCACAGTCACCCATTTGGTTAAGGAGTACACAATGAAAGTTATGGTTATCGTCAAGGCCTCAGCCAGTTCTGAAGCGGGCAAACTGCCCAGCCAGGAGCTGCTTACCGCCATGGGGCAATTCAACGAAGAGCTGGTCAAGGCCGGTATTATGGAATTCGGCGAGGGCTTAAAACCCAGTAGTCAGGGTTTGCGCGTGCGCTTTAAGGGCGACGAACGCCTGGTGACCACCGGCCCCTTCACCGAAACCAATGAGTTAATTGCCGGCTTTTGGATTTGGAACGTCAATTCAATGGAGGAAGCGCTGGAGTGGGTGAAAAAATGCCCCAACCCTATGGAAGAAGAATCCGACATCGAAATTCGCAGCTTCTACACCATGGAGGATTTCTCCGAAAACGATATCGATGGCAAGGTGGCGCAACAGGAAGACGAGTTGCGCCAGGCCCCAGATGCTCATCGTGTTCCTCGCCCGGCGGACGATCCGGCCGCCAGTCGGCGATCTAGGTCACGGCGAAGCCCGCGTCAACTCACGTCCTGAGCCGGTAGCCGGTGCGGAAAATCCAGGCAATGACGGCGATGCAGGCCAGCAGGAAGACCACGGTCATGCCGAGGC
>CBINKF010000647.1:0-2248 GCA_966251115.1 uncultured Cellvibrio sp. | reverse complement strand
GTCGGTGCTGACCGTCGCCACGTGGCCACCGGACCAGGTGAGGTGCAGGGTGCGTATCGCGGGATTGGAAAAGTCCAATAGGTTTAAACGACTGGTGCTCATAGCGATGTTTCCGCGGGCGATGTAGTTAGAATTTCGGCTGCCGGGGACCTGTGCACCCATCAGGTGCTGGTGCAATTCCACCGGGATGAAGTGGTTAAACTTCTGCGAAGGGTTTTGCAACGCCTATGCCAAGCCACTAATGGTGCTCAAAAAATGCTGAAAACTTTGTCTGGCACATTGATGGTGCGAATTCGCTTGATTTTTATGCGCTAAAAAAATACTCAAAAATTCAAAATTGATTTGTGATGGTGCAAAAAGTGAATTTTGTCTGTTGGGTTCCATTGTGGGGCAGGCTTTGGTGCACAACGGGCAAGGGATGATAAAAATTTGCCAAGTAGTGAGGCATCGCACTTGGCTATTTAATACGGACACTGCGATAAATCGGCATTTTCCAGCCTAAACCCTTGGGTTTATTGGCAAAAATGGTGCGCTATTGGTGGTATTAAATGCCCGTTATAAGAACAAGAAGTGGTGCAAGGTGTTCATTGCGCGTGCAAATTAAAGTTATTTTTATCGAGTGATTAAACTGGTGCATTGAAAAAATTGCTGTAAATGGCCGTCTCCCTATTTTGTGGCTTGGTTATTGCTGTTTGTGCCTCATAACTACACCTTGAGGTACGGCTCATGATTGATAAGAGTGCAAAACTCAATCTATTTTCATTTTCAGGTAAAACCCAGGTGCTTCACCTAACCTGGTTTGCATTTTTTATTACCTTTGTGGTCTGGTTTAACCACGCCCCTCTGTTGTTGGCCATAAAAGCCAGTTTTGGTTTAAGCGAACAGCAAATCAAAACCCTGCTGATTTTGAACGTGGCGCTAACCATACCGGCGCGCATAGTAATCGGCATGTTGGTGGATTCCTTTGGCCCGCGCATCATCTACTCGTTAATGCTGGTTACTACCGGATTCCTCTGTTTGTTTTTTGCAACCGCCAGCAGTTTTGAAACCCTGGCCCTGGCGCGCTTTCTGTTGGGCTTTGTCGGCGCTGGTTTTGTGATTGGCATTCGCATGATCAGCGAATGGTTTCCCGCACGTCAGCTGGGCCTGGCGGAGGGTATTTACAAAGGCCTGGGCAATATAGGCTCGGCCGCTGCCGCTATCAGCCTGCCCACCATAGCACTGGCGATAGGTGGTGATGACGGCTGGCGCTATGCCACTGGCCTGACCGGATTAATCGCCTTTGGGTACGCCTTTATCTATTACACCTCGGTGCGCGATACGCCCGCTGGCTCTACCTATTTCAAACCCAATAAGTCGGGCGGCCTGGAAGTGACTAGCAAAAAAGATTTTGTGCTTTATCTGCTGGTAAATATTCCTATGTATGGCGCCCTCGGGCTGCTCACCTGGAAAGTGTTTAGCCTGGGAATGATTTCGCCGCTGGCGGTTTACATTATTGCGGCGGTATTGCTGGCGCTATTTTTATTGCAGAGTCGCAAAATTTATTCGCTTAACCGCGAAGTTTTTGTGCGGCCCGTGGATCAGTTGCAGCAATACAAATTCAAGCAGGTCGCAATTCTCAGCATCGCCTATGCGGTAACCTTTGGCACTGAGTTGGCGGTGGTGTCCATGCTGCCCATGTTTTTCCAGGGTACCTTTAGTATTCCTGTAGCACTCGCGGGTGTGTTTGGCGCCTGCTTTGCCGGGGTGGATGTTGTCTCCTGTCCCTCCGGTGGTTGGATCAGCGATAAATTTGGCCGCAAAAAATCTTTGGTGTTATTGCTCTCCGGCGCAGCCCTGGGATTTTTGGCCATGTCGATGATCAACGCCAGCTGGCCCATTGCCCTGGCGGTAGTGACCATGATGTGCAGCTCTTTCTTTTTGGGTTCCGCCGCTGGTTGCGTGTTTGCCGTAGTGCCGCTTATTCGCCGCAGCCTCACCGGCCAAATTGCCGGCATAGTCGGCGCCTACGGCAATATAGGCGCGGTGTTTTTCCTCACTATTTTTTCGCTGGTGAGCACGCCAGTATTTTTCCTCAGTATCGCCTTGGGCATTGGCCTTGCGGCGGTGGCGGCTATGTTTTTGGAGGAGCCGCACAGCAAAATGTTTGAAGTCTTGCCCGATGGGCGCGTGCAAATGGTGGATATGCATTAAAAGCTATTAATCCGGCGATGAATATTGTCGGATTAATAGTGCGGCACAGGGATGT
>CBINKF010000646.1:0-2270 GCA_966251115.1 uncultured Cellvibrio sp. | reverse complement strand
GGGTTGCCGAGTCTGTGCCTTCGCCCAGGGTGTAGTGGTAGATGCTGTTGTTGCCTACACCGTCCCACACCTGCTCGGGGATCATCATGCCCTGGTTGGCAAACAACTCCATGGCTTTGATGTAGGTGTTGCGCAAAGCTGTGGTGTCGGTTTTGCCTTCAGCTTGGGCGCGGGCCAGCTCATAGTGGCCGCGCTCACCGGTAAATATTGGCCAGACGCGACCGCGTTGGGTGGCAGTATTTTGATCCTGAAACGCATAACCCATGCCATTGGCGGTGTCTTCGCCATAGCCGTCTATGCCGTAGCGGCGCCAGCCGGGGAAGCTGCCTTCAACACCGGGGAAGGTGAACTCGTACTTCACGCGCAGCAGGTCTGACAGTTGCTGATTATCCAGCTCGGGCAGAGTCTCTAGCACTTGTGCATCGGTAGCCGGGCGCACACCGTAGCGCACCAGTTCGAGGAAGCCGCCATCGAGTACTTGCGATTCATCGGTGATCTCCTGGCCGTTGCGCGGCTCCAGTGGGCCGTGGTCATTGGGGTCGAGATTGGCATCCATACGCAGGAAGTACTGGCCGTTACCCTGGTCACCGGTGAGTGAGCCCTGGGTGGTGAACATCACCTGGCTAACCAATTGCGAGTAGCTGTCGGCGGCGGCCAGGTAGCGCTTGGCGCTGTCGCCGTCACCCGCCAACTGCGCCAGGTCGCTGGCAGAAACCAGCCCGGTAATAACGGCAGCTGTGGTTGAGGGCGAGTAGCCTGGCTGTTCTTCCCAGCGCTCCTGTTGGGTATAGGGCGGCTTGATGTCGGTATCGTTCCAATCGATCTTTACGTGACCGCCATTGGTCAGGAACTCCGCCGCTGGCTTGAGCATCTTGGTGTACCAGTCGCCAATCTCGGCATCGCTCAGAATTCCCTCTTTCCACAGGCGCCAGCCGAGCATAATGGGCATGGCGGTTTGGTCCAGTTGTACACCTACCCATTCGGTTTGACCGTCCACATGGGTTTTTTGCAGGAACCAGCCGGGGGTGCCTGAGTAGCCGGCGATCTTGTCACTGGCCTGCACCTGTTGCAGATACTGGAAGGCAACTTTGGGCGATTGGCTATCACCCAGGGCGAGCAGCGCCATGGAGACCTGGTAAAAATCCCGTGGCCATACCGCTTTATAGCCAGTGGCCGACTGCTCGGCAGATTTGATATCACCCCAGGGGTTGGAGAGGGAGGCGATAAAGGCGCCGGCGTGGGTCTTGTCCTCTTGCGCTTTCAATACCATGGCGCTGGTGTAGAGCAGCTTGCCGCCATCGGTGGCTGTGGCCGACAGACGCTCCAGCTGTGGTAGCGAAGCCAAATAATCCTCCCAGCCCACGGCATCGCCCTCGCCATTGTAGGCGGCCAAGACTTTGGCATAGCCTTTTGTCAGTGTTTGAGCTGCCGCTGTGGAGCTCTCGCTGGCGTTGGCGCCAAAGCCAAGCACAAATTGCCAATCGGCGGTGGCGCCTTTTTTCATGGTTGGCAATTGCAGCGTAAAGGCAACATTGCCCGGGGTGTCACCGGTGCTGGTGTAGGCACTATCGAGCGCACCTTTTTGCTTGAGTGAAGCTATACCGTCGGAGACACCCTCAAAGCCGATGTTGCTCTGCACTACGGACGCATCAGTTTTTAAACTCATGCTGGTGTTGCCGTCGCTCGTGGTCCAGGCGTTATTGGCAAACACAGCTTTGTCGTTGCTACCGGTATTGGCCACCGAAGGGTTCACGTAAAGATAGGGCGTGACCTGGTCATCCAGCGCGCGAAAAATTACGCGCATCATCAAGGCCTGGCTGTCGGGGTCGGTAAAAATATGTTTTTCGATTTCGTACTTGCCGTTTTTGGCGCGGTTAACGATTTTATACGCGAGTGAGGTGGGGCGACCCTGGGCGTCTTTGCTCAGGTACTCGACGCTTGACTCGGTGTCGTATTGCTCCCGATCCAAAAAGCCTTGGCCCTGCACAAAAAACTCCATCTCCTGCAACTGGGCTTCGTGAATCAATCCGTACATGGTTTCGGTGAGCACACCGCGCGCAATAGAAAACCAGACTTTGGATATGGCGCCGCTGCTGCCACCATCTTTATAAGCGCCATTGGTATAGGCTTCGTAGGAGGTGCCTATACCCGTCTTGCCAGCGTAGGACCAGACCGCGGCCTTGCCGGGCGCACCTGGCGCAACACCGGTTGGCAACGCAGTTGTCGAGGAATCTTTGGCACAGCCGCCGATCAGTAGGGCGCCTCCCATA
>CBINKF010000645.1:0-2271 GCA_966251115.1 uncultured Cellvibrio sp. | reverse complement strand
CCGTCCTCTATGCCGAAGATAACATTGTCCCTGGATTGCATCAGGCTGGCAGCCACCCCGTGAATTGCCGCATTGAGTGCGGCACAGTCGCCGCCCCCCGTTAATATGCCTACGCGCATAACTGCCCCTTGTTTGGCTAAACCCCGGAATTAACGCCCCATTTAAAATCCACCTGACCGCGAGACACCTGCAGCGCCTGCTCTAGTCCATAGTCCGCCAGGGTAATGGCGGAAATAGCGTTGCATAGCTTGACGGCCTGCGCCAGGTCGCGCTGATGGATATTGCGCCCGGTGGCGTTGCCCAGTGCCCCGGAGACGTGAATCTGCTCGTGTAACTGCTGCAAAAATCCGGCGGCGTCTGTGGTTTTGCCCCCCGCACAAATCACTCCGGTGCGACCGGCAGCCACTACCGCCTCTTTAAATGCTTCGGCGGGAGCCTCGGCCTCGGGATAATTCACTTTGACAAAATCCGCCCCCAAACACACAGCTACACCACAGGCACCGGCAATCAGGTGTGGATCTTTTTCGTTGGGTACAGCTTTGCCGCGCGGATACATCCAGATCACCGCAATCAGCCCGTGTTGATGGGCCTGGTGAATAACCTGCGCCGCCTCGGCGAGCATCTCGGTTTCCCGCTCGCTGCCTAAATAACAGGTGTAGCCTACGCCGACGATATTCAGGCTGCTGGCTTCTTTAGCGCGCAGCACATCCTCCACCGACCAGAGCGCGCGGCTCAGCGGCTCCTGCTGCGAGGTTTTAACCAAATGGGATTTGGAGTTGAGCTTGGCCAGGTAGGTCACATCCGGATAGTCGCGGCCATAGCGATTAATCAAACCCAATTGGGTGGCAAACACCCCAATGCAAGCCTGGCTGGCAATGCGGAATAAGTGCTCGGGGTCGTTATCTTCCGGGGCGATTTCACCGTCGCTGGTGCGCCCGTAAAAATCATCGTTGAGATGCTCGATTTTCTGGTCGCCGGCAAACAGCATCAAGCGCCCGGTGTGACGGGTCGCCAGTAAAAAATTGGCGATATAGGCGGTGTGCCGCGACGCGGGTACATCGCAGGGAATAAGGATATTTTTCGCCGTTATCCTGGGCATACATTACCTCCAGTTGTGATGCTAATGGGGCGGCTTCAACATCTCCGCCAAACCGGCGCCAACCACGGCAGCACCGCCCTGTAACCATCCACCATCCACGGGGATTACCGCACCGCTGATATAGCTCGCAAAATCCGATGCGAGGAACAGGCAGGCGTTGGCAATATCGCCCGCGGCGCCCATGCGCTGTAAAGGCACAGATTTTTTAACTGTCTTGCGCAAGCCTTCCGTCGGCGCCAGGCGCGCCATACCCTCAGTGTCGTCAATCGGCCCCGGAATAATCGAATTGACGCGAATGCCCTCGCTGCCCCACTCCAGGCACAGACTGCGGGTAATCATGTCCACTCCGGCTTTGGCCGCGCACACATGGGACTGCCCCACCATGGGCAACTGCGCCTGGGGCGCAGAGATATTGATGATGGACGCCCCGGGCTTTGCCAAATGCGGATACACCGCCTGCATCACATGAAAGGTGCCGAGCAGATCAATCTCCACCACCGCGCGAAAGCCGTTGGGCGACATAGTGGTAGCCAGCGCGGGAAAATTACCCGCCGCACCGGACACCACCACATCCAGCTTGCCCCAGCGCTCCGCCAATTTATCCACGCCCGCCTTTACGGCGTCCGGGTCGCGCACATCCAGGGTAAAACCGTAAGTATCGGCGGCGCCGCAGGTTTTAAGCGCCTCGACAGTATCGTCCACCTTGGTCTGGGAGCGGCTGGCCACCGCCACCTTGCAGCCGGCCTTGGCAAACACTTCCGCCACACCGCGATTGATGCCGCTGGTACCGCCGACCACCAACACATTTTTATTCGGTAATTTGAGTATGGAATGCATAGTTAAACCTTGTTAAAAATCAAAACTCGAGCGTTTTGTTAAAATTGGAAAGTCGCCGCTAGCAGCTTAAAATCACAGATGGCTAAAACCGGGAAAAATCCGGCGCGCGCTTTTCAAAAAAGGCGGTAATCGCCTCTTTGCACTCCTCCGATGCCAAACCTTCGGCGAAGCCTATGTACTCCTCCTGCAGGGAAGTTTTCACCAGCACCCGAGTGGCGCTGTGCAACAGCGCCTTGGTACGCCTGACTGCCGCTGGCGGTTGCTTGGCCAGCTTGGCAATGCGCTCCTGGGCATAGGCCGTCAGTTCGTCCCAGGGCAAAGCCTTGGTCACTATG
>CBINKF010000644.1:0-2277 GCA_966251115.1 uncultured Cellvibrio sp. | reverse complement strand
GCAGCCTGCCGCCGGCCAGCCTCCAACCGAGGCTCGCGTCGAGCCCGAAGATGTTGGGCGAGAGGCGGTCGTCCGACACGTGGCCGTGAAAGCATTCGCTGGCCGGGTCGCCCAGCGCCTGATGATCGCAGGTCACCGGGGCGTGGATCTCGCCCAGCGTGGTATGCGCGCGAAAGCCGGCGGTCATGCTTCGCGTCAGGGCCACGCTCCGGGACACGGCGTGCGCGCCGGCGCTTCGAGCGTTTCATCGTCGAGTCTTTCGTCCTCAAGCGTTTCCTCCTCGAGTATTCCCTCTTCGAGTATTTCTTCCAGTGCTTCGAGTGTGGTGTCCAGCAGTTCGGCAGTAAGCTCCTCGAGTGTTTCCAGCACTGCGCAATGCGCCAACGCCTGTAACTGGTACGGTAGTGTTTATCCACTTTGCACCAGCTCAACCAGTGGCTGGGGCTGGGAAAATAATGCCAGTTGTATTGGCTCGGCTACCTGTAGCGGTCAACCTGCAGGTTCCGGCGGCATAGTGTCCAACTGTTCATCAAGTATGTCATCGAGCATGTCATCAAGTGTGTCATCGAGTTCAGTGTCGTCCAGCTCTGTGTCATCCAGTGTAATTTCCTCCAGCTCAAGCTCGATATCCAGCGTGTCCAGCTCATCCAGCAGTTCAACCGCGACTGGTCAAATCCCCAATGCGACGGCCAGTGGTTGGCCTTATTGTCGCAGCGCCGATTCCGATCCCGATGGTGATGGCTGGGGCTGGGAAAACAGTTACTCCTGTATCGTTTATGGCTCGGCACCTGACTCAGGTCCAGGCAATTATTCCTACTGTATGATCGGCTCTTCCAAGCTCACTCTTTGTGGTACTGATACCGGCAGTTGGGGCAGTGAAGGCGGCAATATTTGTCTGTCGCAAAGTATGTGCCCAGGTATGGGTTCTACCACCCAAACCGCTATCAGCAATGTGCCATCCAACCCCAATGCTAACGCCACAACTAAAAAGGTATACACCTACCTCAAATCTATTTGGGGCAATCATATGTTGTCTGGCCAGATGGACTTAACCTGGCAGGATGCGATCGACCAATACCAGCGCGTAATTAACGATACTGGCCGCGCCCCGGCGATTATGGGCTACGACTTTATGAATTACGGTTTGTATTGGAATGGCATCTCGGGCATTACCCAAACTGAAGAGGCAATTTCCCATTGGAATCGCGGCGGCCTGGTCACCTTTAACTGGCACTGGCGCGATCCGGATGCGGCGAGCGGCAGCATTGGCGAGTTCTACTCCGAAAAAACGGCGTTCACTATCCCAATCGCCAATGGCCAACTGGATACCACCAGCCCCAGCTACACCCATATCGAAGCCAATATTGCACTTATCGCCGCTGAGCTGAAAAAACTGCAGGATGCTGGCGTGACGGTACTTTGGCGTCCGCTGCACGAATCTTCGGGCGGCTGGTTCTGGTGGGGGCGCAGCGATCGCACTGACGGCGTGCCACCGGCTTATGCGCAAGTCGTACTCTGGCGTCACCTCTATGATCGTCTCACCAACTACTACGGCTTAAACAACCTGATCTGGATTTGGAACGGTCAGAGCGGTGCCTGGTATCCGGGCGACAATTATGTGGATATCGTCAGTACCGATATTTACGACGGTGCGCAAAATTACGAGTCGCAGATATCGGCTTACAACCTCACTAAATCCTTCCCGCTGCAATCCAAGCTGACGGCGTTAAGTGAGAATAGCAATATCCCCGATCCGGATTTGATGCAGGCCGACGGCGCCTGGTGGCTCTACTTTATGGTGTGGGATGATGCCGACACCCCCGAGGGTGTAACCAGCTCCAGCAACTTCTGGACAGGTGAGTACTACAACACCAACGCGCACAAGGTGCATGTGTACAACCACGATCTGGTAATTACCCTGGATGAACTGCCGGATTTTAGAAATTAATTTCGGCGCTTGAAGTGAAAACGGCATCCCTTGTGGATGCCGTTTTTTTTAACATTATTTTTTTGTTGGATGGTAAGGCGTAACCGAATGCTGTTTAAAATCCGTCAGCTCCAGATAAAACACATCCTGTTTGGCTTTGTATTCCAGCGTAATGGTTTCCGGCCACCAGTCATAGGCAAAGGCCAGTGGCTGGTGAATGGGCCAGCTGCTTTTTTTACCGAGCTTGGCTTGTTTGACTGCATCCTCAAAACCGTAAAGGGTGATAGAGGCCTCGAGAAATGCAATTTCGCCGTTAAACAAGCCAAGCTCGGTAAAAAAAGCAGCTGGCC
>CBINKF010000643.1:0-2279 GCA_966251115.1 uncultured Cellvibrio sp. | reverse complement strand
GTTGGGTTTGCCCAATGCCGGTAAGTCCAGTTTTATCCGCGCGGTCAGTTCAGCCAAACCGAAAGTTGCCGACTATCCCTTTACCACCCTGGTGCCTAACCTGGGCGTAGTAAAAGTGCAGCAACACCGCAGCTTTGTCATCGCCGATATTCCCGGTTTGATTGAAGGTGCCGCTGAAGGTGCCGGCCTGGGCGTGCGTTTCCTCAAGCATCTCACCCGCTGCCGCTTGATGATGCACATGGTGGATGTAGCGCCGGTGGATGATTCCGATCCGGTAAACAATGTGCGTGTGATCGCCCATGAGTTGGAGAAATTCAGCCCCACGCTCGCCGGCCGCGACCGCTGGTTGCTGCTTAACAAAATCGACCTGCTGCCGCCCGAAGAAGCCGATGCGCGCTGCGATGCGATTATCAAAGAGCTCAACTGGACTGGCCCGGTATTCCGTATCTCGGCATTAAATCGCGAGGGCACTGAAGCGCTCAGCTTTAAAATCATGGAGCACCTGGAAGCGATTTGGGAAGAGGAGCGCGAGAACCCGGAAGCGCGCGAGCTGGAAACCGAGCGCCAAAACCAGATGGCGGCTGAAGCGCGCGAGCGCATCGAAGAGCTGCGCGAAGCCCGTCGCCAGGCGCGTTTGGCCGCTGGTGAAGATGAGGACTTCAACGAAGACGATTACGACGTGGAAGTTATTTACGTCAACTACTAACCAGTTCTGCCAACAAGCCCGGCTCTACGCCGGGCTTGTTGTATCTGACTCCTTGGTAGCAGCCTATGGCATAATCGCGCCAGCTTGTTGCGGCTGCAAGACTCTGAATTCGGCCATCCCCTTGGTATAGAAAATTATCCATGAGCAAAAGAAACATAATCCCCCTGGCGAAACGCTGGGTGGTAAAAATTGGCAGTGCGCTGTTAACCAATGACGGCAAAGGCCTGGATGTCCAGGCGATTGCCGGCTGGGTGCAGCAGATGGCCGAGTTGCGCCTGCGCGGTATAGAAATCGTATTGGTGTCATCTGGCGCTGTGGCTGCCGGTATGCGCCGCCTGGGTTGGGACAAGCGTCCGACCGAAGTACATCAGTTGCAGGCCGCCGCCGCTGTGGGCCAGATGAGCCTGGTGCAAACCTACGAGGTGGAGTTTCAGCGCTATGGCTTGCTTACCGCCCAGGTGCTGCTCGACCACGACGACCTGAGTTCGCGCGAACGCTATTTGAATGCGCGCTCCACCTTAAAAACCCTGGTGGGTTTGAATGTGGTGCCGGTGGTGAATGAAAACGATACCGTGGTCACCGACGAAATTCGCTTTGGCGACAACGACACCCTGGGCGCGCTGGTGGCCAATTTAATCGACGCCGATTTATTGGTGATCCTCACCGACCAAAAAGGCATGTACGACAGCGACCCCCGCACCAATCCCAATGCGCAATTGCTCAGTGAAGTCGCAGCCAACGATACCCGCCTGGAGCAGATGGCGGGCGGTACTGGCGGCGCCTTGGGGCGCGGCGGCATGCTCACCAAGGTGCGCGCGGCGCGTGTTGCTGCACGCTCGGGCGCCGACACTGTGGTGGTTGGTGGGCGCATAGAAAATGCCCTGGTGCGTATAGCGGCGGGTGACAATATAGGCACCTTCTTTTGGGCCGAGCAGCAACCGCAGGCGGCGCGCAAACGCTGGCTCTCGGGCCAATTGCAAACGCGCGGCAAATTAATTTTGGACGATGGCGCTGTGCGTGTGTTGCGCGAGCAGGGCAAGAGTTTATTGCCGGTGGGCGTTAAAGCGGTTGAAGGTGAGTTTACCCGTGGCGAACTCGTAACTTGTATTGCACCGGATGGCCGCGAAATTGCCCGTGGACTGGTAAATTACCACGCCGATGAGGCGCGTAAAATTATCGGCAAACCCAGCAGCGAGATTTTAAAAATCCTCGGCTATGAAGACGATCACGAATTAATCCACCGCGATAATCTGGTGTTGAGTTAATTGCTCAGCAGCAACAAGAGCCGGCGATGCCGGCTTTTTTTTGGCGTGTAATTATACTCGTGACAACTATCCTGACACCGGGGGCCGGTTTGCGTATTCAGTCTTACCGCATCTGCTTATTCAGCGGGGAATTGGTTCTAAGTAAGGCCCCTGCATATTAGATAATTTGCGATGTGTTTTCGGCGCTGAGTTGTTAACCTTATGCCAGTGTTTGCAGCCTAAACACAACCTCCGTTAATGATTTAGAGGGATTTTTATGTGCCAGATTTTTTCCGCCGCTATACCTGAAAACGCCGGCTATACCGACC
>CBINKF010000642.1:0-2289 GCA_966251115.1 uncultured Cellvibrio sp. | reverse complement strand
ATTTTGAGCCTGTTTTTAACGCCGCGATTGCAACGCAGGTAATTTTTCAGTGGCTCCCTAAAAAAGGAAAGTAGCGAAGTTTAGCAATGTAGTTTTGGTTTCCTCTCTCCTGTGCTTCATCCTCATCATTGGTAAAATCAGGCTTAAGCCTTTAATCGGCAATTAATACAGGCTAAACTGGGTCCTTAATTCTGTTGGGCTGAATCTGCACAACGTAATAGGCTAATGAAGATCTGACACGAGAGCCACTTTTGACTCCACTTCTACCTCGAACCAACATTGCCGTTCTGGTTATTTTGTTCTGGCTTTTCGCCAGCGCAAGTGGCCTGCATGGTCATTTTTGTTTTGATGGTTCGGAGCCGCCGGTATCGGTGCATTTTGATTTGCTGGGTGATAATGATCAGGACACTCACAGCGAGGTCGGGCACCAGGATATCGACAGCAAGCCGGTGAGCATGACATTCCTCAAATCGCTCAGTTTCGATTTGCCGTTGCTCGCCGCAGCCTTGTTACTGTTTATCATCTGGCCAGTGGTGCGCGGCCAGAGTTCTGCATATTTTAATGATCCCTCGACTTGGTTAGGTATTGCCGGCCTACGTCCGCCTCTTCGCGCACCTCCTTCTCACTCCCGCTAAAACTTATATCCATTGTTATTGGTTTTTATCGCTTGGCGATTCGCTATGGCGTGCTTGCGCGTGCGCATTCGTTGGAGTTTATCATGTCCTTTTGCACTATCAGGTCTGCAAGTCTTGCGGCCTTGCTATCTTGTTTACTGGCTTTGCCGGTAGCTTCCCAAACTACGTCAGCTATTGGCAATAAATTGTCATTGCGCGATGCAATCGCTGCCACCTTGGCAAAAAATCCCCAGCTCTCCAGTTTTAAGTTTCGTCGCCAGGCTTTGGAAGGCGAGCGGCAAACCGCAGGGCTTAATCCTGCATTTCGCATTGAAACCAGCGTTGAAAATGTTGCAGGTGGAGGTGAGTACGCTGGTGCTAATGGCGCAGAGTATACGCTTGCGTTGTCGTCGGTGATTGAGTTGGGTGGTAAGCGCGATGCACGCCTGGGGCTTGTCACCGGGCGTCAGCAGGAGCTGGCCGCGCAACAGCGTATTGTTGAGTTGGATCTACTGGCAGAGGTTACGCGTCGCTTTATCGAGGCAGTAGCAGCGCAGCAGCATCTCAGGTTGCAGCAATCTACATTGGCGCTTGCCAGGGAGATCACGCGGGCCATAAAAAAGCGTGTCGATGCGGGCAATACCCCTGATGCAGAATTGGCGCGAGCGCTAGCTAATCAATCGCGAATGGCCATTCAGTTGCGCCGGGCCGAACTGGGCTTTGATGCGGCCAAAGTCAGGCTGTCCGCCATGTGGGCAGCGGCAGAGGCGGATTTCTCCTATGTTAATGCAGATCTGCTTGATCTCGGCTCTTTGCCCTCGATCCGCGAGTTGGTCAGTAGTCTTGCCAGCAACCCCGATATTCAACTCTTGGCCAGTGAAGCGCGATTGCGTGACGCCGAAGTGCGTTTGGCGCTTAGCCAGCGCAAAACGGACCTGGAGTGGAATGCTGGTATCCGCCGTTTACAGGCTACTAAAGACTCCGCGTTTGTTGTTGGCGTTAGTGTGCCCTTGTTTAGCGGTAAGCGCGCTGCGGGTGAGTTGGCGACGGCCAGGGCCAATCGGTTAGGTGTTGATAACAAACGCGAAACGGCGCAGCTACAGCTGCACGCGCAACTCGTCGGGCTTTATCAGGAGCGTCAGGCCGCACTGTTTGAAGTGACGAGTTTACGCAACGAGATTATCCCCCAGCTTAACAAAGCAGTGAGTGGTGCGCGCACTGCATTCGATAAAGGTCGCTATGGCTACCTTGAGCTCAGCACTACTCAGCAGGAATTGCTACAGGCCGAAACTCGATTGATTGACGCCGCCGCCGAAGCCCATCTGCTGCGCGCTGAAATTGAACGACTTACCGGTGCTGCCACCACTCAAGCTTCCGAATTCATCCAAGGGATAGCCCCATGAAATTTATTTCTCTTGTAAAACATTTAATAGCAAAACGCAGGTTGCAAGCGGGTTTTTTAGCTATGGCTGTTGTTGGTGTAGCTGTTATTGGTGTAGCTGTTGTTGGTATGGCTGTGGTTGTGGATCAGGCCCAGGCTGCAAAAGAGGAAACCAAAACGCAAGCAGGTGAGTTGCGTGAGGCGGCCCATACTCATGGGGAAGCGCATGAACATGAAGAAAAAATTGCAGTGCTTACCAACGCGCAATTAAAAACGGCGGATATCCGACTTGCC